>NZ_JAUBSA010000005.1:0-144042 GCF_036702115.1 Microcoleus sp. LAD1_D5
AATCAGTTACACTAACCAAAGGGTTAGGCTAACCGTCCCTGGATTTTTAATCCATTTAGGTTAAACGAATCGCACACTTATAATATAATTGTTTGTTGTCACCCTCTTAAGAGAAGAGAAGACTTAAGTCTTCACTACAAACCTAATTATAAATTTTTGACCGTACTTGATATTAAAACAAACAATTCTCTCTTCCATCTTCCATCTTTCATTGGGCAGATCTTTCACTTATTAGTTTCTTACCCCCTGGGAGAGGGCAAAGATTGAACAGGTGCCGGAGGCCAATTAGAGCGACTTCTGGTTAGAGTAGTAGACACCAAAGCATAGCCCAAAACAGCAGGAAGCACGATCGCACTCAGAAACACGATCGCCGCAGCCCAAGTCATCGTATTCGAGAGCGGGCCGTAATGAGTGCGGTAAGGGTCAAAGGTGGGTAAATTAGGCTTCGGGGCGTCCCGCAGCGCGATCGGACGTTTGAACCGCACCCGCCTGTCGTCGAGCTTTTCGAGCAAAATCCAGCCAACTTCCGCCTCTTCCTGGCACAGCTTGTGAAAAATCGCAGGATTGCGAAACAAATCGTTGCTAGCCCGCACAATCTTGTACTCCCAAACCGTCAAATCAACAGCATTAGGAGCGGGTTTGGGATTGCCATTCGAGCGCGCATTTTCAGGCGCATTAAAATTATCTTCTTGAGATTCGTACCGAGTCAAAACTTCCTCCTCCTCATCGCATTTTTGCCCCGCAGCCAATTGCTCGCGGCTCACCACTACACCCGCGAGCGCCGCCTCCAAGCCGAGACTGCCAACCATCAAACTCCAAATCAGAATTTCAACCATAAAAGGAGTTAAAAATCAAAAACTAAAAAGACTCGCTTTTAACTTTCAATCTTTAATTTTCAAATAGCCTTCCACTACACAATCTGCACCCACTGCGCGCCAAGAAACCCGCTCTAAAGTCAAAGCATCAGTCATTGCGGAAAACCCCAAATCTCCTACAGGAGTTGGAGCTCCTTGGCCGCCGACAATTTTAGGAGCAATAAAAGCCATAATTTTTTGAACTGCACCCTCAGCAATTGCCTCGGCCGCCAAAGTGCCGCCACACTCCCAGAGTACAGAAAGAAAAGATCGATCGTACAAATAAGCCATAACATTAGTCGGCGTCAGCGGCGACAATTCGACAACTTCCACCCCTTTTGCGATCAAAAATTCCTGAAATTCCGGGTTAACCCCAGGCTCAGTCAGCACCAAAGTAGCCGCCACAGAGGTTTCCCACAACCAAGCCGACTTCGGCAAATCCAGAGTGCGGCTCATCACCACCCGCAGGGGATTATTCCTATCAGGTTGGTGACTCGTCAGTAGAGGATTGTCCAGACGCACCGTATTTCCGCCAACAATCACAGCATCGCAGCCGACGCGCACCCGGTGTACCTCGCTCCGAGCCTCCTCGCCTGTTACCCAAGCGCTGTGGCCGGTACTGGTAGCAATTTTACCGTCCAAAGTCATTGCATATTTCAAAATTCCAAAAGGCCGGCGGTACAAAATCCGGTGTACAAAAGCCTCGTTGAGTTTCTGGCAAGCTTCCCCTTCCACTCCCGCCACCACTTCAATGCCAGCCTCTCGCAGCCGGGCCAGCCCAGTTCCAGCTACCAAAGGATTCGGATCGACCATGCCAGCCACTACTTTTGCCACCTTGGCCTTAACTAAAGCTTCGGAACAGGGAGGAGTCCGCCCGTAGTGGTTGCAGGGTTCCAGGTTCACGTAGACGGTCGCTCCTTCGGCGAGTTCCCCCGCTTCTCGGAGCGCAAAAACTTCGGCGTGAGGTTGACCGGCACCGGGATGAAACCCTTCGCCGACAATCTTGCCGTCTCGGACAATTACAGAACCGACAAGGGGGTTGGGTGCGGTTTTGCCGAGAGCGCGGCGAGCCAATTCTATGCAGCGGCGCATCATGGCTCGATCGAACTCTTGAATTTCGCTGTTGTCCAGTTGTTTTGTACCTTGCTGCTGTCCGTTAGCTAAGCTGGCGATCGCTTGAGCGTGCGCCGGAAAAGTTTCCATAAGATTTTGGTATGATATCTATCCCTGAGTGTACTGACTTTGATGCTAATTTTGGCTGCGATCCGACGATCGATTGCGGCGGGGGCAAACTGTACGTTACCACTGAGATATGGCACCATTCTCAATTAGCCTTTTATGAACAGGCAAGATGCCTGTTCCCCAAGAAAATTTATCTTTTGTGGAACAGGCATCTTGCCTGTTGCTGACAAGGGTGCAAGATGTGAGTTACCAGGAGTGAAAAGCTATTTAGGGCGATCGACCCGCACGCCCGATCGAATAGCTTTAACATGAGGAAAGAATAGCAGGCGCTTGAAAAAACAATGAGTCAGGACATGAAGCGGGAATTTGCCAACCGCGACGAATTAATTGCCTACGTGCGTGAACAGTTCCCCGAAGCCGCCGCCGGGGACAGCAGCGTTCCCCCAACCCCAGGCGGGCGGAAAGCAGCCGAGACAGCCCTGCAACAAGTCGATCCCGGCAAGTACGCCTCAACCCGCAATTTCCTCAACGGTGCGATAACGCGCTTGTCGCCCTATTTGCGGTACGGAGTTTTGAGTCTTGCGGAAGTCCGGGATGCCGTGCTGGAGAAGGTGCGGCATCAAGAAGAGGCCGTAAAACTTGTCAACGAGTTGGGTTGGCGGGATTATTGGCAGCGACTGTATGCCGAATTGGGCAACGGGATTTGGCAAGACCGGGAACCCTACAAAACGGGTTACACCGCTAAAGATTACAGCGAAACTCTGCCAGAGGATGTCATCGAGGGCTCGACTGGTTTGTTTTGCATCGACAGTTTCAGTCGCCAGTTGCGAGAAACTGGTTATTTGCACAACCACCAGCGGATGTGGACTGCCGCTTATCTCGTACACTGGCGCCGCGTGCGCTGGCAAGCCGGAGCTCGCTGGTTTTTGCAACATTTGCTAGATGGAGATCCGGCGAGCAATAATCTTTCTTGGCAGTGGGTAGCGAGCACTTTTAGTCACAAACCTTATTTTTTTAATCGGGAAAATTTGGAGCGTTACACTAAGGCGGTTTATTGTCGCGATTGTCCTCTGTATGGGCAATGCGATTTTGAGGGAACTTACGAATATTTGGAAGAGAAGTTGTTTCCTCATGGAGAAAAGGTCGATCGTAGCGGCGGTTCTAAAAGTTGGGAACGCCCTAAAAAAGGTCGCAGAAATTAAAAAGTCAGTTGTCAGTTGTCAGTTGTCAGTTGTCAACAGTCAACAGTCAACAGTCAACAGTTAACAGTCAACAGTCAACAGTCAACAATTACTAATTTATGAACAATCCGATTATTTGGCTGCACGGTGACTGCTTGAGTCCTGAAGGCCCGGCTTTTCAAGCGCACCCAGAGGCACCGGCCATCTGGGTTTGGGATGATGCGCTCATTGATGAATGGCAGTTGAGTCTCAAACGAATGGTGTTTATTTACGAATGTTTGCTGGAGTTGCCGGTAGTTATTCGGCGGGGCGATGTGGCTGCGGAAGTTATCGCTTTTGCGATCGAATCCGGCGCAAATCAAGTGGTGACTGCGGAAAGTCCCAGTCCTCGGTTTCAGGATATTTGCCGGGAAATTAAGCGATCGCACCCAGTAGAAGTTTTGCCACCCGAACCCTTTGTCCGCTACGATGGTTACATTGATTTAAAGCGTTTCTCTCGCTATTGGCGCGTCGCTGAAAAATATGTTTTCTAATTGGGAATTGGGAATTGGTAATTGGAAATAGGTGTTCTTTTCTCTTCTTCCTTCTTCCCTCTTCCCTCTTCCTTCTTCCTGAAATCCGTTACATCCGTTACATCCGTTACAGAATCCGTTGCCGAACTTCCTTCTTCCTTCAACTCCCCTTCAAACGCTGCAACAGCCATTGAAATCTCGATTCAGCCAAATCGGGATTTTCGACATTTTCCGGGATAGCGCCCTCGTCGTCGGGCTCTTGATATATTAAACCATCACTATCATCGCCGAAGCGCTGGACTGTACCCCGCAGTCTCGACGAAAGAAATTTGGTAATCGCCCGATAAAACCGCAGGGAAAAAAGCACGTCTTGCTCTAGTTTTTCAGTTAGCAGCCGCCTGGGAATTGACAGGATGAGGCACTCTTCAATTGCCGTGACGCTAGCAGAAGGAAGCCTCCCGTCTACAAAAGACATTTCGCCCAACACTTCCCCAGCAATAATTTTTCCAATTTCTTTGTCGCCCAAAGATGATACAGCAACGCTCAAAGTTCCCTCCAGAACTATGTACAGGGCGTCTAAGGGCTTACCTTCGGTGATCAGGGTTGTGCCGGGGAGGACTTGGGTGCGGGTTCCGTTGGCGAGCATCCAATCGATGTCGCGATCGCTCAATTCGCCTAATATGACTAGAACTTTGCTCATAAAGTCAGGTTGAGATCAGATAATTTGTATTTTTTTACTTGTTTAGTTGCGTGCTGTTGTTAGATGGTCAGACCCTGAGCGAAAGCGAAGGCTAAACTTTACAAATAGAACACTAAATTTTACACAATTTTCATAATGTTCAGTAATTTTGACACGATCGACCCACAAATATTTCTCGAATCGGTGGTATTATTCTACATTAATTGTCATGGACTGTGCAGCAGCCGATCGCGTTGTTTTAACTGCACTTGCTTTGGACTGCGGGGCTGCCAAAACTGTGTTGAAAGCTTGTTGTCTCTTGGTTTCGAGCTGGTGCGCCCTCAAAAACCGGATTTTTCCGGCATGGCTGCGAGTGCAGCGCCCCCAAGTACAGTATTGTAGAATGCAAGCCAGACGCGCGATCGATTCCTCAATTAAACAGGATTAAGGATGAAATCACCCCTAGGATTGATTTTTAGCCGATCGATAGGTAAATTTAAATTAGCCTCTAAACCCGCCGTCAGTTCTTAAATCTAATCAGCTTGAGAGTTGACTCTTCAACGGTAGAATGCCAATCTAGGAACAACACAACTCATATTTGTGTCTTTTTTGAGCAAAGCTCTCGACTAGCGCCCTCAAACACTTACACTTTTAACACACCCTTCATTGAGGAGTTTCTATGAATAGTCTATTTTCCAAGTCTACTTTCGCGTTAATAAATCTTGCAGCTTTAGCTGTTTGTTGCAGCACCCTGTCAGCGAAAGCTGAAACTGGCAACTTGCCGGATATCGGTACAACTGCAACAATCGCAGCTCAAAATATTGACCAAATTTCTGAGCCGACGGCAACTTCAGCAGTTAAGCCCGACGCAGAAACAACCGCTAGTAATACAAAAATTGATTCAATCAGTTGGAGCCAACTAACAGAAACGGCAGAGCCAGCAGCCTCTGAAACGGCAGCCAACTTGCAAGTATCTATTGCTGCACCAGAAAAATCAGAAGCAGCAACATCTGAAATTGCTGAGACAGAAACAGCGCCAAATACCTCCATTGCTGCTGAGACCCAAAAGTCGGAAGAAACCGCTAAAATTGCTGATAATAGCGTCAAAGTGCAGTCCACTGTCGAGAATGCCAAAAAGAGCGATCGACCTACCTCAATTGTTGCCGAGATCAATAATCTGGAAGTAACAGCAACGAAGGAAGAAAAAGAAGTCAAAACAGCAGAAGAATTGTTGAGCAATCCTGTCAGCACTTCCGCCTCAGCTTTGACAAACCAACCGAAAGTTGCTGAAAAACCGGCAACTGTCTCGGAACCAACTGAAAAAGTGGCTCAAGGAACTCAAATCCGACCAGGCAGAGCAACTCGTTCCGGGCCCAGCTACATCGGCATTGGTGGCAATCTAGGTTTTGGCGGAGATTCAGCTTTAGGCGACGGTTCATTTGCCATTATTAGCAAAATCGGTTTGACAAACAATTTGTCGGTGAGGCCGACTGTTTTGTTCCAGGACGACTTAGCTTTTCTAGTTCCCGTTACCTTCGATTTTGTATCTCAAAATACCGTCGAAGTCACCGAGGATTTTGTGATTACTGCTGCTCCTTATGCAGGTGCTGGCGTGATAATTTCTACCGGGGATGACGGTACTTTGGGCTTCCTGATTTCGGGGGGTGTAGATGTGCCGCTGACGAGAAATTTTACAGCAACAGCGGGACTGAATGTTGGTTTTGTAGACGGAGCTGAAGTGGGATTGTTAGTCGGTGTCGGCTATACGTTCCCGAATATTGCCCGGTAGTGTTGCTGTTTGAGCAAACGCACGACAAATAAATAGGCGCGGGGTTGGCTGTAGGGATACAGTCAACCCTTTTTGATGATGGAAAATCTGCCTATGCGATCATCGATGTAGGGTGCGCCATAAGCACAGACCGGTAATGTAGGGTTTGAAATCTTCGTAGAAACCCGGTTTCTTTACTCGTCCTGGACGCACAATCCCGATAGATGAAGGATAATAGGTCGTTTCAGCCATCAATCTAAGTCCAGAAAGCCGGAATATTCGTGACAGCGTGCAAGTCTGATAGTTGTATAATAGACACACTAGCCAAGCGTAAAAAGTAGAATCCTATGCCGCAGGGAATCTTCAACAAAATCCTCAATCAGCTTGACACTCTGGAACTGCTAGAACTACAGCAACTAGAGCGCGCTATAGGGATATATCTGGCCCAGAAAGAACAAACTGCTCAACGGACAAAATTGCACCAAGCGCTGTTAACTTCTGGTTTAGTAAAAAAAATCAAGCATTCTTCTGGGAGTCAGCAAACAGAACGGCGACTAATTCAGGTACAGGGCAAGCCTGTTTCTGAGACAATTATTGAGGAACGCCGCTAGATGACAATTTATTTTGTAGATAGCAGTGCGCTGGTCAAACGCTACATTAATGAAATAGGTTCGGCATGGGTTTTGAGTTTGTGCGATCCTGCACTTAACAACGATATATTGATTGCTGCTATTACAAGTGTTGAAATTGTTGCTGCAATTACCAGAAGGTCGCGCGGCAGAAGTATCAATGCGACCGATGCTACAGCAGCGTGCAATCAGTTCAGGAGTGACCTACAACCTGATACTCAGATTGTAGAATTCACCGAAAGCATTATTAACTCTGCAATGGCCTTAGCTGAAACCTACGGATTGCGAGGCTATGATGCTGTGCAGCTAGCAACAGGCTGTGGCATAAATAACCTTTGCACAGCTAACAGTTTGCCTGCGATGACTTTTGTATCTGCTGACGGGGAGCTGAATGCAGCAGCAACAAGTGAGGGTTTGATAGTTGAAAATCCCAACAACTACCCGTAAGGTCGCAAGCCCGTACAGTAAAAACCGCACAAATCTGGTTTGTTGCCGAGTATCGGGATGCTCCCGGATCGATCGTACTTTCTCACCAACCACCCGAAAAAACCGTGACCAAAACAGAAATCTTAGCAGCCCTCAAAAATCTGACAGCAGAAGAACGCCTAGAAATCATCGAAACAGCTTCGCGGATGATGCGCGAAGAAATAGAAGAAAAAGCCCAGCGCAAAGTTGAGAGAAAGCGGAGACTCAGAGCCGCAGCAGAAGCAGCGGTTCCTTTGTATGAACCAGGAGGGCCGCTGCACGATTTGTGGTCGCCCGACAGCGAACCGTATTTCGATTCAGAGGAAGAATACCTGAACGCAGGGGTAAAAACTAATGCGTAAGGGCGCAATTTGGCTTGTCAGACTAGATCCAACGGTGGGAGATGAAATCGGCAAAACTAGACCAGTTGTGGTTGTCAGCGATGATGAAGTGGGAAATTTGCGGCTCAAAGTAATTGTTCCAATTACAGCATGGAACGATCTTTTTTCCCCGCTTGATTGGATGGTGCAGCTCGAACCGACATCAGAAAATGGCTTGGCCAAACTCTCCGCCGCCGATACTTTTCAAGTCCGTTCCGTCTCGCAACAAAGATTTGTCCGACAACTCGGAACCCTGTCCGAGACAATTAGGGAAGAAATTGCAGAAGCACTGACAATTGTTCTTGATCTGGATTGAATAACTAGGCAACAGCGTACAAATAGTGTTATTTATAGATAGATTGTATGGCGCGATGGCCTAAATGATTCCTATACAACTTACACTCAAAAATTTTCTCAGCTATCGCGAAGCTGCTTTAGACTTTCGCGGCCTGCACACCGCTTGCATTTGCGGGCCTAACGGTGCTGGCAAATCCTCCCTCTTAGAAGCCATATGCTGGACACTTTGGGGCTGTTGCCGCAGCGATACGGAAGACGATATCATCCACATCGGCGAAACTGATGTGCGCGTTGATTTCACTTTCTCCACCGGGGGCCAAATCTACCGCGTGATTCGCAACCGCCGACGCGGACAATCGGGAAGTTTGGAATTTCAAGTCAGCTTGAATTCTGCCGAGAGCGAGGAAAAACTTAATTTCCGCACGCTCACAGACAAGGGTCTGAGAACAACTCAGCAAAAAATCCTCGAACACATCAAACTCGATTACGATACTTTCATCAACTCGGCGTATTTGCGGCAGGGGCGAGCTGATGAATTTATGCTCAAAAAGCCGATCGAACGCAAACAAGTTTTAGCCAACCTGCTCAAACTAGATCAATACGATACTTTATCCGAACAAGCCAAGGATACGTCCAAACAATTTAAAGCTCAAGTCGATCTACTTAAACAGAGTTTGCAAACCTTACAAGAGCAACTGCAACAAAAAGAGACGATCGCCTCAGAACAAACTCAATTGCAGCAAGCAACCGATTTGCTTCAGCAGCAGCAGCAAGCCGACACAACCGAGTTACAGCAACTGCAACTCCAGCACCACAACCGCCAAACTTGGCAAAAACTCCTCGCAGGCCACCAGCAACAGCACTACAATATCTCTCAAGAATGCCGCCGCTTGCAGCAAGAACTCAGCGCAGCCAAACAGCAGCAAAATGAGCTGCAAGCCCTCCTTGTTCAAGAAAATGAAATAACAAAAGGCATCGCGTATTTCCACAGCTTGCAAGCCACAGAAGAAACTCTGGCTGGCAAATTTAAAGCTAACCAACAAGCCCAAAATCAGCGTCAGCAATTGCAAGAACAGCAGCGGCAAGAACTGAGCTTTTTGCAAAGCAAAATTCAGCAGTTGCAAGCTCAATTAGAGGTTTTAGAACAGGATGAAAAAGATGTTCTGGAAATTCTCAAGCAGCAGCCGGAGGTTGATAAAGGACTCGCACAGTTGCAAGCAGTTCGATGGCGCCTCAACGAACTAGAGCAACTGCAACTGCAAGTTTCGCCGCTGCTACAACAGCAGCAGCAAAAGCAACAAAAGCTCGATCGCGCCCGCGCCGGTTTAACCGCCCGCTTAGAGGAAATCAACCGACAGGTGCAAGTTCAGCAGCAGCAGCGACAGCCGCAATTACAGCAGGAAATCTCGGCCATCGCCAATCAAATTTTGCAGTTGGAAAACAAGCGAGTTTATCAGCAGCGAGTCCGCGAAAAAGGTCAAGAAAGGCACGACTTTCTCGGAAACCTGCAAGCCAAAAGCCGCGACTATCAAACCAGACTCGCCGAGATCGACCAAAAACTGCAACTGCTGCGGAAACATGAAGGAGAAACCAGCGCAGGTGAAGGTAAAGCCTCGAATTTTGCGGAAAAGGAGCCATCGAATTCGCCTTTAATGGTGCGGGATGCAAATTTTGGCAATTGTCCTTTGTGCGATCGACCTTTAGACGAACACTACTGGAATTTGGTAGTCACAAAACACCACTCCCAACAGCAGGAAATCTGGAACCAACTGTGGGTTGTGCGCGAACAGTTGGCCGTCTCCGAGCGCGAAATTCAAGTCCTCAGACATGAATACCGAGAACTAGAAGAGGAATTAGCGCCCTACCAAGAATTGCGGGAACGCCGCAGCCATTTGCAAGCACAATTAGATGGACTAAGCCAAGACGAAAACCGGCTGCAAACTATGCGTCAAGACGCGGAGGAAATCGAGCGGTTGCTGCGTAGCGGCGAGTATGCAGCCGATGACTTGGGCGAACTCCAGCAAATCGAACAGCAACTGCAACACCTCAATTACAGCGATAGCAGCCACTCCCTCGCCCGCAGCGATGAAAAGCGCTTGCGGTGGGCGGAAATTAAGCAAGCTCAAATCAAAGACGCTCAGCAGAAACGGAATAAAATTAATGCCCGCCGCCCGGATTTGCAAACTCAATTAGCCTCCGTACAACAACAGTTAGAACAGCAAAAAAATAGCTCGGAAATACAGCAGCAAATTCTGTCTTTAGATAGATACATTGCCGAAGTTGGCTATAATTTGGAACAGCACGAACACGTCCGCAGCGAAATGCGCCGATCGCAGTTTTGGATCGCGCGCGCCGAAAAATTGCGATCGGCAACTGTGCAGTACCCGCAAGTGCAGCAGCGGGTTAATGAAATAGCCAATTCCATCGCAGTGCGCGATCGAGATTTGCAAGCTGTCAGCGCTCAAACTTCCGCGATGAACCAGCAATTGCAAGAACATCCCGATCCCACAGCCCGCATCAGTGCGATCGAACAGCAAATGGGTCGCCGCCGCCAGCAGCTAGACCAACATTTGGGAAGTCTCGGACGCCTCCAGCAGCAGCAGCAAAATCTGGAAAATCTGCAAGTTCAGCTAGTAGCTCAAAAAGAGCAAATGCAAGTTGCTAAACGCCAGCAGCGAGTTTATCAAGAGTTGGGCCAAGCATTTGGTAAAAACGGCATTCAAGCTTTAATGATTGAAAATGTTTTGCCTCAACTCGAAGCTGAAACCAATCAGATATTGTCGAGATTGAGCGCGAATCAATTGCACGTTCAATTTATTACTCAGCGAGCGGCTGCTTCTAAAAAAGCAACTAAATTGATTGACACTTTAGACATTTTAATTGCTGATGCTCGCGGTACTCGCGCCTACGAAACTTACTCGGGCGGTGAAGCTTTTCGGATTAATTTTGCGATTCGGCTGGCGCTGGCGAGACTGCTGTCTCAGCGGGCGGGTACGGCTTTGCAAATGTTGATTATTGATGAGGGGTTCGGGACTCAGGATGCGGAAGGGTGCGATCGGCTGATTGCTGCAATTAATGCGATCGCCTCCGACTTCGCCTGCATCCTCACCGTTACCCATATGCCCCACCTGAAAGAAGCTTTTCAAGCCAGGATTGAAGTAAGCAAAACTTCTCAGGGTTCTTGCATTAGCTTGTCAATTTAAAAGGGTTGACGAGCCGGATGGAAGGAAAAGAAGAAAAAAAGTTGAAAATATCAGTATTTTCACCTTCTGTTTTCTTGCTGCCTTCGGTATTTTCCCCTTCTGTTTTCTGGATAAGTGCCTAATGCCTTCGGTTGTACTACTTTCAAACCAGAAGGCAACTGTATGCCCGGCCCCAAACCATAATGGAATCAGTCATTGCCAATCTAAAACCTAAAATGGTATTAGTCGTCTCCCCCGTCGGCTTTTTTGGGCTGCTGGCTTTTTTAACAAGGCTCAATTAAGAATAAAATTATACAATAAGAATGGCTCAAGCTATTTATAATTTTTTATTGTTCTGTCCGCTCCCAAGGAGTTTGGATATTGCCACCGATGACAACAGACTCTTTCCACCTGTCTCTCCTAGAGCGGGCGATCGCAGCGTCGAGCAACAGCATCCTCATCGCCGATGCTACCAAGCCTGACACACCTATTATCTACTGCAATCCTGCTTTTGAGAAACTGACTGGTTACAGCGCCCAAGAAGTTATTGGACGCAACTGCCGATTTTTGCAGGGCCCCGATACCGATCAGGCCGAATTAAACAAACTCCGCAGCAGTTTACGATCGGGAACGGAAATTCAGGTAGTTCTCAAAAATTATCGCAAAGACAAAACTCCTTTTTGGAACGAATTAATCGTTTCCCCCATCCTAGACAACGAGGGAAAATTAACTCATTTTATCGGAGTTCAGAACGATATTAGTAAAAGAGTAGCAGCCGAAACAGCCCTGCAAGAAAGCGAAGAAAGATTGCGGGCGATCGCCACTGTGACTCCCGTTCCCATGTCAATTACACGCCTAGAAGACAGCGTTATTTTGTATGCCAATCCTGCCCTAGGGGAAAGTTTAGGTTTGAGTCCCGAACAACTTATCGGACGCAAAAAAATTGAACTTTATGCCAATATCAATGACCGCCGTCAATTGATAGAATTAGTCAAACAAAACGGCTTTAGCGACAGCGAACAAATCTGCCTTAGGAAAGCAAACGGCAGTTTGTTTTGGGTGAAAATGTCGATGCGTTCGATTAATTTTAACGGCGAAGCAGCAATTTTATCGGCATTTTACGATATTACCGATCGCGTAGAAGCAGAAACAGCATTACGGCAAAGCGAAGCGAGGTTTCAAAAACTAGCCGCCAACGTTCCCGGAATGATTTATCAATTTCAGTTAGCAGCAGACGGTACTGTGTCATTCCCCTACGTCAGTTCCGGCTGCCGCGAACTCTGGGAATTAGAACCTCTTGTACTCCAAAACTCAGCTATTCCCGCGATCGAAATGATTCATCCAGACGATGCGCCAAGCTTCCAGGAATCTCTTGCTATCTCAGCTAAAACTTTAGAACCTTGGCGGTGGGAAGGCAGATTTGTTTTTCCCGGCGATCGGATGAAGTGGATTAGCGGGGCTTCGCGACCAGAACCGGGCGAAAAAGATGACATTATTTGGGACGGCTTGTTGATTGACATTAGCGATCGCAAACTTGCAGAATCAGCACTGCGGCAAAGCGAAGCCAGATTTCAAAAAATGGCCGCCAACGTGCCGGGAATGATTTATCAATACTTGCTGCATCCCGACGGTTCCGATGAATTCATTTATGCCAGTTCAGGCTGTTGGGAACTCTACGAATTAGAGCCAGAAAAAATTCAAGAAAACTCCGGTTTAATGTGGTCAATGGTGCATCCAGAAGACCTAACAGCCATGTTAGAATCAGTCGCAATTTCCGGCGAAACTTTAAAACCTTGGATATATGAAGGGCGGATCGTAACCGGATCGGGAAAACTGAAATGGATTCGTGGCATCGCCCGCCCCGAACTTCAAGCGGGCGGGAATATACTGTGGGAGGGGGTGACAATCGACATCAGCGATCGCAAGCTAGCAGAAATCGCCCTCAGCGAGTCAAAAATCGCCCTGCAACAAGCCAATCAAGAGCTGGAAAAGCGCGTCTTAGAACGCACGGAAGCCTTGGAAACATCCCAAAAAATGCTGTGGTTGGTAATCAATAACATCCCTCAGTTAATCGCCTGGAAAGATCGAGATTTAGTTTATTTGGGAGGTAACAAAAACTTTGCCAAAGTCGCAGGTTTCAATCACCCCAGTGAAATCGCCGGTCTCACCGACTTCGATATGCCCTGGAAGCCGGAAGAAACAGAATTTTTTCGAGCCTGCGACCGCCGCATCATGGCAACCAACACCCCAGAATATCACATCATAGAATCCAAAATGCAAGCCGACGGCACCCAGTGCTGTCTGGATACCAATAAAATACCTTTACACGACAATTCCGGCAATGTTGTCGGCATTTTGTCTACCTTTGAAGACATCACCGATAGGCTTTCCCTAGCAGCTAAAGTCCGGGCTAGTGAGGAACTATTTCGCACAATTTTTGAAGATGCACCCATCGCTATCTACTTAGCTAATTTAGACGATAACAAGTTAGTGCGAGTCAATAAAACTTATTGCGAAATGCTGGGATATACCGCAGCAGAATTGCTCGCCCAAACATTTATAGAACTTGGGCATCCCGACGATTATCCAAAAAATATCCAAGTTGCTGATTCTCTTGAACGGGGAGAAATTACTCACTATCAAATCGAACTCCGCCAGATTACCGCTACAGGTAAAATTGTTTGGGTAAATGTGACAGCTACTTTGATCCGAGACGGCGAAGGAAAACCTATTTACAACTTAGGGATGATTGAAAATATCACGAACCGCAAAATTTCCGCCGCCGCCCTCCAAGCTTCCGAATCTCAATTAAGAAAACAAGCCGCCCAATTGCAAGAAGCCTACGAACAACTACAAAACGCTCAAATCCAATTAGTTCAATCCGAAAAAATGTCGAGTCTCGGTCAGATGGTGGCTGGCATCGCCCACGAAATCAACAATCCCGCAACTTTTATTAACGGCAATATTTCTCACACTTACAACTATTTTAATGATTTAATAGAACTCTTAAGTCTCTACCAGGAATGCTACCCGTCCCCAGTGCCTCAGATTGCTGAAAAAGTTAAGGACTTAGAGTTAGATTTTCTGAAGGAAGATTTGCCAAAAATGTTAAAATCCATGAGAGTAGGAGTAGAAAGAATCAGTAAGATTGTGTTGTCGCTGCGGAACTTTTCGCGACTGGATGAATCAGAAATGAAGTTGGTAGACGTTCATGAAGGAATTGACAGTACACTGTTAATCTTGCAGCACAGATTGCATCAGGCCAGTATAAAAAGCAGGATTGAAATTATTAAAGAATACGGAAAAATATCAAAAATTTACTGTTGTGCGGGTCAGTTAAACCAGGTATTTCTCAATATTATCAGCAATGCGATCGACGCTCTAGAAAACCAACCGCAACCTCGGACGATCGTGATTCGCACCCTCATCAAAAAAGCCGGGTTGAAAAATCATAGTAATAGCAAGCTCAGTCAGTGCGATCGCATTGTAATTTGCATCGCCGACAGTGGCCCGGGAATGAGCGAAGACGTTCGCAAGCGGCTATTTGACCCGTTCTTCACCACCAAGCCCGTAGGCTCTGGAACTGGCTTAGGATTATCCATCAGCCATCAGATTGTGGTAGAAAAACATAAGGGAAGCCTGCGGTGCATCTCAGCGCCCGGACAGGGAGCGGAATTCTGGATTGAAATCCCCTGCTGAGCGATAGTCCATTAATCTAAAAGTTTCAAGATATAACTTTTAATTCCCAATTGCCGTCGGTGCTTGAGTTATCAGGGTTTTGAATTAACCGCACTCAGAGGCCGGAACCAATCGCACTCAGCGGTGTGCTAATCTGCTGCCCTTATTCGCTAGGCAATTATGCTGAAAAAACTACCTTTATCCTGGTCTCGCTACATTCCAGCCGGGTTGACGCTGGCTTTGGGTGTCGGGCTGTCGCTTCTGACTTTTACCGTGGTTTGGGACTGGGAAGACAACCGCCGCGACTACGAAATGCACCGCCGCATTGACGATATTTCGATCGGCATCGAACGCCAGCTCAACTCCGACTTAGATACTGTTCTCGCCCTCAGCGACTACATGAAAGCCTTCAACGCCGTCGAGCGTTCCTCTTTTGCCCGGTTTGTCGCCCGGCCCCTATCCGTCCACCCCAGCCTGCAACTCCTGGCTTGGGCCCCCCGCGTCCCCAATTCCCAGCGGCCCAACTACGAAACCAAAGCTAGAACCGAAACCGACCCCAGCTTCGAGATTACAGAGCGCGGCCCGCGAGGAGAACTCCGCAAGGCCCTCCAGCGTTCCGAATATTTCCCGGCTTTCTACGTCGAACCCCCAGCCGGAAACGAGACTGTATTAGGCTTTGACCTCGCCTCCCACCCAGAAATCCGCGCCGCGCTCGATCGAGGACGTGATACAGGAGAAATGATTGTCACCAACTACATCGGCCTAACTCAGGGCAATTCCCCGGAACAGGGTCTTTTGGCCATAGTTCCGATTTACGAAAACAGCAGTAAACCGACTACCCTCGAATCCCGTCGCCAACTGCTACAAGGATTTGTTCTGGGCGTATTTCGAGGCAAAGATATTTTCCAAACCTCTTTAAAAGGACGCAATACCGACTACCTCAATATTTATCTCGTTAGCGAGGCTCCAGACAAGCAAGAAGCACCGTCGCTGTTACCGCAAACGGGGAACCCGGTTCTCAAAAATCTGCCTGGTAACGGACAAATTCAGCAATTTGCGGTGCAGTTCCAATCCGCCAGCCAACAAGTGCTTCCAGCATCAGCCGCTGCGGATCGATCCCTCATGCAAAACTGCCCGATTCTTGACAATCCAGGCCCGAACTATACAGCTTGCAGAAGGCGGCTGAAAATTAGCGGCCGCCAGTGGTCTATGTACGTGTCGGCAACGCCGGAAATTCGCAGGATTCGCAAGCACTGGCGCTCTTGGGGAACTCTGACGATGGGGATGCTGTGGACTCTGATTCCGGTGACATATATGCTGACATCTTTGAGCCGCGCCGCCCAAATCGAAAAGCTAGCCGGAGAAAGAATTCGCCAAGCCGAACAGTTGCAGGCTGCTTACCTACAGTTGGAACTCGAACAAGCTAAATCCGAGCAACTGCTGCTGAACGTTTTGCCGGCAGCGATCGCCCTGCGTTTGAAGGACAATGAACACAATATCGCCGAAAGTTTTGCGGAAGTGACTGTGATGTTTGCCGACATTGTGGGGTTTACAGAGCTTTCGTCGAGAATTTCAGCGACGGCAGTGGTGGAAGTGCTCAACGATATTTTTTCGGCTTTTGACCACTTGGCCGATCGCCACGGTTTGGAGAAAATTAAGACTATTGGTGACGCTTACATGGTTGTCGGCGGTTTGCCTACGGCCAGAGAGGATCACGCCGAGGCGGTTGCGAACATGGCGATCGATATGTTGCATGAAATTAGGCTCCTCAGTTTAGAACATTCGGAACCTTTCAGCATTCGGATCGGGATTAGCAGTGGCCCTGTCGTTGCCGGCGTTATCGGCTTAAAAAAGTTTATTTACGACCTCTGGGGCGACACAGTAAATATTGCTTCGCGCATGGAATCCCACGGGATTACCGGCTGCATTCAAGTCACCGCCGAAACCTACGAGATATTAAAAGATAAATATACTTTTCAGAAGCGCGGCGCCATTCAAATCAAGGGCAAGGGATACATGGTTACTTATTTGCTTACTGGGAAAAAAGATTATTGACACCGCCCAAAAACGGATACAAGCCTCCGACTCCCCGATCGACTAAGACTTTCTATCGCAAAGCTAAAATAGTGTAAGCTCAAGGTATTTTATCACCCCTGCACCAAAAAAAGGAAAAACCATGACGACGCTGCTAATTCAAACCGAAAGCGTCCCAATGACGGTCAATTTCCCTGCGTTCCAATCGATGACTGTTGAACAGTTCTATGAATTCTGTCTAGTTAATCGCGATTTGAGAATTGAGCGTACAGCCAGTGGGGAAGTTATCATTATGTCACCAGCTTTTTCAGATACAGGGAACCGCAACATTAAAATTGCTCAGCAACTTGCGAACTGGGCAGAACAAGATGGCACAGGTGAAGCGTTTGACTCCAGTGCAGGCTTTACCTTGCCAAATGGAGCAACCAGATCCCCCGATGCCTCATGGATTAAACTAGAGCAAAACTTAAGTGCCAAATAGTTTGCTAAACTTATTCACAGTTAATCACCGAGAGGAAGTTTCATGTTTGCTGTCAAGCGGGCGCTCAAATTAAATAACAAGGAAGCGACGTTAATGGCGAAACACGCAGGATTTAGGCGCGTAGTTTTCAATTTTGGGTTGAGCCTGCGAACTCAAATGTACAGTGAGGGGAAATTTACCGACTCGAAGGTACTCAACGAAGTCAAGAAGGTTCTCACCAATCACGTCAAGAAAACGTCTGAATTTGCTTGAATGAACCAGTTGTCTAGCCGAGTTTATCAAAACGCTTTGATTGACTTAAAAGATGCTTTTAGTCGATATCGTTCAGGGAAAGCAGGTCATCCGAAGTTCGCCAGCCGCCGAGACGGTCAATCTTTTACGGTTGATTCATCTAACGGTAAAGTTTTGTTAGTCGCTGGTAGCACTATCAAGATTCCTACGTTGGGAACTTTTCGACTTTTTGAGCCGTTAGAATGTGGTTTTATTTCTCAAACTTTTACGGTTTCAAAAGAAGGGAATCGCTGGTTTGTTTCCTTTTGTGTTGATGCAGAGCGCCTGCCCGGTGGGCAGTCTGAAGGTTCTGTGGGAATTGATGTCGGCATCAAGTATGTGGCCACGCTATCAACCCAACAGAGTTTTGATGCACCAAAGCCGCTAAAGCAAGCGAAAACCAAGCTTGCTACTTTACAGCGCAAAGCATCTAAACAGGTAAAAGGCTCTCGAAATCAGCGCAAAACCTACAACAAAATTAGTCAGCTCCATGCACGAGTCGCTCGTATTCGCTTAGACTTCCTTCACAAGTTAACAACTTACCTAGCTAAAACTTTCAAGCTAATTAAGATTGAGAACTTGAATGTTCAAGGAATGATGGCGAATCATAAGTTAGCTGGAGCAATATCTGACCTTGGATTTTACGAATTCAAACGTCAGCTCGACTACAAATGCCAAATGTATGGAGCTAGTTTAGTGCTAGTAGACCAGTGGTTCCCTAGTACGAAAACTTGCTCAAATTGTGGCACAAAAAAAGATATGCCACTAAGCGTTCGGACTTTTGACTGTCCTACTTGTGGCATATCTTTGGATCGGGATTTTAACGCAAGTTTGAATATTTTAAATTGGGAACCCTCGGCTTGAGGGGAATAGCCTACTTATCTTGGGATTAGCCGTCTACCCAATAGCGTAGGAAGTGAACTCGAATTGTGTCTAAAAATGAGTTTAGACAAGTTTAGATAAGTTTCACGAAGCAGCGCTGGAATGCCTTAACTGAAGAACAAAAAGCCTCCTTCGCACCGATTTGTCCTGACTTTGTGATTGAATTTCGGTCTGCTAGTGACACTCTCAAGGGATTGCAAAACAAGATGCAAGAATATGTTGAGAACGGTGTATCGCTCGGCTTTTTGGTCGATCGCAAAAACAGAAAAGTCTACATCTACCGTCCCCCATCGCGAACCTGAAATCTTAGATAATCCTGAAACAGTCAGCGCTGATCCAGAGTTACCGGGATTTGTCTTGCGGATGGCAAAAATCTGGTGATTTAGATCGTTAAACCATACTCAAAGACATCAATTCATCTGTCATTTCAAAATTCGCCGTCACACTTTGCACGTCGTCCAAATCTTCCAGTGCATCCATTAACTTAAGGAGCGATCGAGCTTTTTCAGGAGTGTCTATTTCCACTGTATTGCTGGGAATCCAGCGAGTTTCCGACTGCAAAACTGCAAAATTTTTTTGTTTCAAAACATCAGCCAGTTGTTCCAAATTAGCCACGCTTGTAAATACCTCTGCACCTTCAGTATCCTCATCAATTAATATCAAATCATAAGATTCCGCAGCCGCCTCTAGCGACGCTTCAAACAATTGTTCCTCATCAATCGGGCCGCGTACCGTACAAACTCCTTTGTGGTCAAACATCCAGCCCACACAACCAGTTTCGCCCAGGTTGCCGCCATTTTTAGTAAAAGCTTCTCGCAAGTCAGCCGCCGTGCGGTTGCGATTGTCTGTCAGCGCTTCAATTAGAATAGCAACCCCGCCAACGCCGTAACCTTCGTAGCGAATAGCTTCTAATTCCGAACTTCCCCCGGCCAAGCCAGCACCTTTGGCGATCGCCCTTTCTATGTTTTCATTAGGAATATCCGCCGCCTTGGCTTTTTCAATAGCCGTCCGCAGTTGAAAATTGCCAGCGGGATCGGGAACTCCGCTGCGGGCCGCGACAATAATTTCGCGAGATATTCTAGCAAAAACCTTGCCTTTAACGGCATCAACCCTAGCTTTTTGGCGTTTAATATTCGCCCACTTACTGTGTCCTGCCATACCGATTTAAGATTTTCGATTTAAAATGTGCGATCGAGATTAAACAATAACACCCAGATTCGGACAAATCAGATTAACATAGGGTGCACCTCGGCGCACCTTACACACATAGCATAAAATGCGATTTTTCGCACGAATCTCAACTTTAATTAAACCGGATAACGGCTTCAGAGTCAGTCAGGTGAGAAGTATCGCCATTAAGTGCGATCGACCATTCTCCCTCACCCCGCACCACTTTCACCAAACAGCACAAAGAAGCGTTAATTTCCGTTTCAGCACCGCCCGCTAGCCCGATCGCAGTTCCTAAAACCGACGCACCGTGACCTACTAATAACATATCTTCGGGAAACTCAGCCGCGAGGCGTTTAGCCGTTTCCCCCGCCCTTTTGAAACAAGCTTCCACGGTTTCGGGATAATTAGCAATACCGCCTTTGTAGGAAGCATCAATCCTGGGAAAACGCCGGCACAAAGCTTCGACGGACTCAGTTTCTGGCATTTCTGTCATCCATTCCGGATTCAGCCATTCGCACAGTCCCCACTCTAGTTTAATTGACAAACCGAGAGCTTCTGCCGCGTGATTTGCTGTTTGGACTGTTCGCAGAAAAGGGGAAGCAAAAATATGAGAAATTCCTTCACCTTTGAGGCGATTTGCGAGTTGTTTAGCTTGAATGTGACCGTCTTCGGAAAGGTGGGGATCGTAGCGGTGTTCTGCGGTGAGAAACCAGTCGGGGTTAACGAAGTCGATGCGGTTTCCGTGTCGTGCGATCCAGACTGTTTGTGGCATGAGTTGGTTTGAGGTTGGCTTCTAGGTGTAATATTATATCAAAGTTTGTTAATTTGATTTGTTGCGAAGCTATTGATGAGATTTTTTTTAACCGGAGATGCACGCTGATAGACGCAGATGGATAGTGGATTGGGTAAGGGGTGATGGGGTGCGATCGTATTTGTTAATTCTTCCTTAGAGTTTTACCAATCTTGATTCTAAAGCTAAATTAACTATTCTTTCTAAAGAAGTGGATTCGTCACTTTTTCCAATAATCTTAAAATAGTATGTTAGGGACATCGCTAATGGCGAACCGTGACGGTAGTTTCGTCCATACTTGCTCACATAAGATGCCAAATTCTTCATAACATAATTCTCTCTGTATGCTGGATCATTCAAAAATTTCTCCCTAGCACCTAATGCCCTATAGGAGGTATCAGGCATTAACTTAGCTGAAGGAGAAACTCTACCTAGTTTGTACTCATCCTCATTAACCATTATGCCAATTCCCTTCCGAATATAACCTGTATCTGTGACTATTTCCCAATTCGTCCAAATTCTCATTCTAGCTAGGATTTTATTATTGTTGTATCCTCTGGGAAGTGGGAGCCATAAAAACATTGCAGGGCTATTTCGTCTTGCATCAAATCTAAATTCAGCAATCAATTTATTTTTGCCGAAACCATACTTAATACTACTAGAGTCAGTAAGTTCCTTGACCCGTCTATCACAGCCTAGAATCTGTCGGCGAACGCTCAAAACTCCTTCGCGTTCAGTTTGATTACATTCTTGGATAAATCTTAAAAGCAACCTTGGCGGTTCAGATAGAGTTTCGTTTCTGTATTGTTCTTGATATGTAATCTCTACTCGTGCAATATGTTCGGCATCTACATCTTTAAAGTGTAAATATAAATTTTTCCCGTCAGGAACGATCGCAAATTGCAAAAACTGAAAAAATAGCCCGTGATACTTCCTGTCTGTAAAATTATCTCTGTGAAATTTGGGCGCAATTGCTATTAAGCAAACGGGCTGAGCGTAATCCACACGATCGCCAAAAGGTTTGTGTTCCAACAAAGCATCGTAATAACGGGTTAACTGCTGAACGACATATCTGTCTTCGCCGTTTTTCAACTCCAGCACAACTAACCGTTTATTCTCGTCCACCGCTATAATATCGCATCTTTGCTCGTTGACAGTGAATTGCCGCTTGATGACTGTCAAACCGAGCAAACTTTGCAACTGAACTTCGACAAAATCCTCTAACGCTTCTTCATTTGCAAATTCCCACCCCGACCCTGTTTTCCTCAATGCGGCGCTGCTTAGCATTTTGACAATTCTTAAATTCTTTAACCAATTTTACCACTAATGTCTGCAGCCCGCCGGGAGTTTAAATAAACCCCGATCGCCCTGACAGCTTCCCAGCCATCCCGCCACAAAATCGCCTTTAAGTGGGAGCGCTATAATAGTAACTATTCGACACTCCCATCTCTTGACAAATCATTAAAAATATGCTCATCAGTGAAAGCGATCGCGCTACCATTCGCTCAGTCGTAGAACAGCAACTGCAAGCATTTCAAAAAGATGATGCTGCTGGGGCTTTTGCCTTCGCTAGTCCCGGAATTCAGCAGCAGTTTCGCACAGCAGAAAACTTTATGCACATGGTAAAAATTGCCTATGAAGCTGTCTACCGTCCGCGATCGGTATTATTTGAAAACCTCACCACTGTAGAAGGAATTCCCGCTCAGCCGGTGCTGTTGCTGGACTCGGAAGGCATCCCCATCCGAGCCATTTATCTCATGGAAAAACAGTTTGATAATAGTTGGCGAATTAATGGCTGTTATTTGGTTTCCCTACCCGAAGAATAAGTTATACTTACTTTTCTGCGGAGCTTTTTTTGCTAATTCGCAGCATCTTATTCCCACCTTTTTGAAACTCATAAGGAGCCTCTTGAATTTCTACACTAAAATTTCTCTTTTTCAATTCGGCGACGATCGGGCTTAAGTGATCGGATTCCTCCCCGCTAAAACTCTGCAATAGAGGGAATACCCGGACTTCCTTTGCAACCCGACACATTTCTGTAATTGCTTCCAGATGAAATTCTTCCGAAAGCAGGTGAGAATAAGCAAATAAGAAATGGCTGCACAAAGCTAAATCGAATTGACCGTTCTCGAAAGGCAAAACTGGCAGCTCAGCATTCAGGTAGCGGCCTTGCTGCAAGCCTGATGGAAAATCTTCTAAAAATTCCTGCATCGCCTTCATTCGCACTTCGCCTAGCTGGTAGGGCGATTCAAAATTATTCCACAGGTAGCCGTCTAAATTGGCTTTAACACCGTCAATCACAGTTTGATATGTTTCTTGGATGCGATCGCCAATTTCCACCGCAGTAAACTGATAAACTGGATCGCAAGAAATTACCTTTTTACCTTGGCGAGTCATTTCGGCATTGAAACTCGCTGGGCCGGCCGCACAATCAATAATTGCTAGTTTGAGGTCACTTGAGGTCAAGCTAAACATTCCTATGTATTCATCCAAGCAGCGTCCCCAGGGAATTACTTTATCCAATTTTAGTGACACTTGTCTTTGTCCTGCAGAGAGAATTATTTAACATTTTACCTCAAATCAGGGTGGTTTTTTCCTATCTCCTTTCTGTGGCGGGTTGATTTGTATCGCGAGTTATGTATGAAAAATTTTGCTCAAACGAGATCCTAATCCTGAGAACAGTGGGCGGGCTTTACACTTTCTTTACAAACAAGGGGCAAAATAGTTAAGTACGATCGCACAATTTTTATGCTTCCACCTGTGGATTTTGCAGCGAAGCGAGGCTACACTGGACAGCAGGGAAAATAAACTACAATCCACTAGCTAAATTGCTCTTGTTCAATGGCAGGCCGCAACCAGGGAAGAAAGATGAAACATACCATTCAAACCGCTACAAGTCTGAGTTTGTCAGCACTCCTGGTGCTATTGAGTTCGCTGCCCGGTAGAGCTCAGTTACCTGCCGTCAGAACTCCTGCGCCCGCTAGGAACCCAAACCAACCGAGAGTACCGCCGCCACCTCCGGGTTCGAGTTTGCCACCGATCGGCAATTCTGGTTCGCTGACACCAGAAGCAGCTTATACTTTAGGCCCGGGCGATCGCATTGCTTTAGATATCTTCGGCGTCCCTGAATTCAGCAGAGAATATCAAGTGTTAGTTGACGGGACGCTCAATTTGCCAATCATTCGCAGCGTCTCAATTCAAGGGTTGACGCTGCAACAAGCCGCTAACGTGATTACCCAGCGATACGAACCCTTCATCAATGTTCCCGTTGTTACCGTGACTGTGATCGTCGCTCGCCCCCTAAATATAGGTCTTGCGGGTGAAGTTACTCGCCCGGGTTCCTACAAGATTAATCCCACTAGAGAAGGAGGAGGAGTAAAATTCCCGACTTTGATGGAAATGCTGCAACTTGCACAAGGGGTGACATCAGCAGGAGATATGCGAAATGTCCAAATTCGCCGTTCCCGCAGAGGCGGGCCGGAGCAAGTTACTAATGTTGATTTGCAGGATTTTTTAGACACGGGAAATTTGCGTCAAGATGTCACCATTCGAGATGGAGATACAATTTTTGTACCGACAGCAAGGGCCCTGAATACTCAAGAAGTTCGTCAAAGAGCCAGTGCTAATTTTTCCGCTGATATTACTAAACCAATTGGCGTGGTAATTGTCGGGGAAGTAAACCGGCCGGGGCCTTATACTGTATTTGCTTCGGATGTGCGATCGAGCAACCAACAAACAGAGTTGAGTTTTGTATCTATCGACCAACAGCAAGGAGCAGTTGTGGGCTTACCAACAATAACTAGAGCACTGAAAATTGCTGGTGGTATCACTACAGAAGCTGACATTCGCCGCGTGCAAATCCGCCGCCGAGTCAGAGGTGGCAATGAACAAACTATCATGGTAAATCTGTGGGATTTGCTGCAAAAAGGCGACGCAACTCAAGATATTTTGCTGCAAGAAGGGGATAGCGTAATTATCCCCACAGCAGCTACTGTAGACTTAGCTGAAGTTTCTCAAGTCGCAAATAGCAGTTTTTCGCCGAACGCGATTAGCATCAATATTGTAGGAGAAGTAATTAGGCCTGGGGCTTTGCAAGTTCGACCCAGTACATCCCTGCACCAAGCTTTACTGACGGCAGGCAGTTTCAATCAATTGCGGGCCAAAAAAGACAAGGTAGAACTATTGCGTTTGAACCCCAACGGTACTGTTTCTCGCCGCACGATCGAGGTGGATTTTGCTCAAGGGTTGAATCCTAATAATAACCCCACTCTCCGCAACGACGATGTGATTCTGGTAGCGCGATCGGGCTATGCTAGGGTAGGAGACAATATCAACAGTTTTTTGCAGCCAATAACAGGAGTTGCAAGTGGGATCAGCGCTGTTAGCGGCGTTTTTACTGGGTTTCAAGCAACTATCAACGCTTTTCAAAACTTATTTTTGGGAGGGGATTTCGAGCGGCGAAATCAGCTCAGACAGCTTCGCGAACAACGTCAAGACCGACAAGAGCAACGTGAAGACAGACTGCTAGAAAGAGAACTACAACGTGAAGATAGATTGCAGCAAGCAGAAGATAGAAGACTGGAACTTGAAGACAGAAGACTGCAACTTGAAGACAGACAGCGGCAAATAGATCTTGAGAATCGGCAAATTCAGATCCAGGAGCAGCAACTTCTGCTCCAGAATCAGCAGCAGCAAATGCAACCGCAGCAAATTCAGCCAGCTACTCCTTGATAAGACTCGGGCGTTGAAAGTTAGCCACCCTCTTTATGAATCGGCGGTTGAACCCGCTGCATAGAGTCCAACGAAGTCCGAGCAAAGGGGGACTAAGAAATAAAGGGGGTATTAAAACCGGATTTGCTATTACATGGCACATCCCAAATCTACGGCAAACATCCTAGGCGTTGCTGATTTACGGTATGAAACGTTAAATATGCCCGTCATAGAAACCAGTACCCACAAAGCTTTGGGATTTTAAAGTTATTTTTTTCATACCCTGATTAAGCAACGCCACTGTAAAGGTTCGATTGACATGGTTCCCCTTTGTCTATGTCCCAAACTACATCAATCATGAGAAATTTTTTGTATTCGGGAAAATTAATCAACCTTTTGCCTGCAACAACTGCGGCTGCAAAACCTGATTTAATTTGCCACTGCGAAACCCCTCCAAATCCAAAGTCGCGTACACAAAACCAAACTCCTGAAACACCGCCACCAATGCAGGCAAATCGGTATTTACCACAAACTCCTGAATCTCCTCCGCGGGTAACTCAATCCGCGCCGTATCTCCATCCGATCGCACTCGCAAATTTTTCAGTCCCAACTGTCGCAAATAGCGTTCCGCGCGCCCCACTCTTTGCAACTTTCCAACGGTGATTTCTTCGCCGTAAGGAAAGCGCGAACTCAAACAAGGTTGAGCCGGTTTGTCCCACCAAGGCAAACCCAATTCTTTGGCCAACTGCCGCACTTCCAATTTACTCATGCCTACTTCTGCTAAAGGCGATCGCGCGCCGCGTTCCTTCGCAGCCTGAATTCCGGGACGGTAATCCTTTAAATCGTCAGCATTAACCCCATCCACGACATAAGGATAACCCTTTGCTAGTGCTAGGGGTTTCAAAGTATCGTGCAGTTCGCTTTTGCAGAAATAGCAGCGGTTAACCGGGTTAGAAGTGTAATTGGGATTTGCCATTTCCTGAGTTTCTACTTCCTGGTGGGCAATGCCAATTTCTGCTGCTTGAATCCGCGCATCTTCTAAATCTTCTGGCAGTAAAGACGGCGAAACTGCCGTCACTGCCAAAGCGCGATCGCCCAGCACGTCAAAAGCAATTTTTGCCACCAAAGTGCTGTCAATTCCGCCAGAGTACGCAATCAGCGCCCGTTCCATCTGCGCGAAAATATCTTTTAATTGTTGGAGTTTTTCTATTAACATAAATTCACCTTTTTTTACCAACATATAAGTAAGAAAGTAAACTCAATAAAGAAGGGTGAAGAAAGCATATTTCGATCGGGTTTCCTTATTCCCTCGAACCTGTTCCTTTTTCCGACTTCCCTCGGACTTCTAATGCTATTCTGGATCGAGACCTAGGGCTGCCAATCGAGCCAAAAGTTCTTGATTTCGCTGTCTTTCTTGTTCCAGCAGCGTTTCGGCTAACTCTTTGTCTTGCTGTTGGCGATCCGCTCGCTGGCGTTCATTTTCTGCCCTTTCTTCCGGCCACAAAAGCAGTTCTCCGCCCACCGTCCACCAGCGCAGCCAATATCCTGTTCTACCTTCGCGAGTTCCCTGCCACACTCCCAAAAGTAGATTTAATCCAGGTATTAAATAACGACCGTTTTCATCAGGATTTGGATTGTCATAACGCTCTGATTCTAGGGCATAAACTTCTATTCTGCCTGTATGCGGTCGAAAAATGACATAGCGAGGAACTTTTACTACTTGTTCGTAAAAAAACCACTTGCCGATTTCTTCTGTGTGTTCGACAGAGTATTCATCGCCGTAAGTAGCTGATAGAAATTCCATCACTACAAAAGGCACTGTTCCTTCGGTATGAGGCGTGTAACTGCGGCGGGGATAGTTGTGAGGCCAAGGTTGAACCGGCTGCACGTACATCCAGTCTGGGGCTTTGCAAATAGTGCGATCGTCCACGGCAGCGCACAAAGCAAAATTAGAAACTATTAGTGCGTCTTGCATTAGTTCCGGGGAATCCACTACAGACTGGCGCAAACCGTTAGCTAGCAAGGGATGGTCTATATCGTCTACAGGGTCATCTGGTAGGATGAAATCATCGGGTAGCAGAGGCCAAGTAATCTTGAGCTGTGATATCGGTTTGTGAATTACAGCCGTCATAAGTCACCTCATTTTACTAATATAAATTTTAGTTTTAGTCGAGATTTCTGAGCGATCACCTCCTCTATATTTTAGCGCGATAATTTGATTTACTCAAGATTTTGAAAGTCCCGAAGGCGCGTTTTAAAATTCCCTACGGGAAAATATGGCGATCGCAATTGACAACAGCAGCACCACATACAGCAAACCGTAGCCAGCATCTGTAATCAAACCCGCTAAGTAAGGAACTTGTCCGTAAACAGCATCATTTCTCAAATTGAATCTGGCTAAATCCGGCAAAACCAGATAAAGTCCCATCATCAATTGTTCAAGGCCAGGATTTTTAGTTAACTTGCCCAAAGCCACTAAATCCCGCGTCGAATGTCCCATCAAATAAACGCCAAATGTCAGTAAAGTTGCCAACAGCGAACTGCTGAACACCCCAAATAAAATCCCGACACCAGCCATGAGACACAGCTCAAACCAGATGAATAGCGAAGCGATTAAAATGCTTCCCAAAGGGAAAGGAATGCGGCTCAAACTCAGAATAGCCAGATAGATAACAGTCATTGCTGCTACAAGCACCGCCAGCACCGCCGACAGCCCTAAGTGCTTGCCCACAATTAACTCAGCCCGACTTATCGGCTTAGCAACTAACAGGTAAACAGTGCGCTTTTCAATTTCTTTGTTGACCAATCCGGTAGCCACAAAAACTGTGGCAATTAGACCGAGAATGCTCATAGCAGCCAAACCGACATCTAAGATAATTTTCTTTTCGGTTGTCGCTGCCAATTCCGGTATCAACCGTACCGAGGCGCCCATCAACAGAGCAAAAATAATAATTAAGTAAAGGATGCGATCGCGAATTACTTCCCAAAATACATTGGTCGCGACTGTCAAGATTCTTCTCAAATTCATCTAGTTATTAACCCGCTGAAAACTTTCGCCATACTTTATTGTAATGAAGAAGGAAGAAGGAAGAAGGAAGAGGGAAGAAAGAGGATTTTTTCCATCTCAGACTCTCACACTCTCCCACTCTCAGACTCTTCCACTCTCCCGCTATATCGATCGCAATTAGTTAACAGAGACCGAATCAAACTTGAGTGTCCCCCGCCGTTCCATCTTTTTTCTGTCCGGGTTGAGAGCGTTTGATGGCATCGCAAGTTACAGTCGCCCTATTGGCTATCTCGAACACCTCGCAAGATTTGGTAAACGAATATATTTCCGGTCTAAAAACCACCCCCAGCCAAGTTGCCTGCATCTCTAACTGATAGCGGGACTCTCCTTGGACGATCGCAGTTTTAACATCCCACCTCGCATCTTCTGCGACTACCCCAGTTGTTTTTAAGGCTTGATTCTTCAGAAAAAATCGCTGGTTGTCAATATCTATTAGCATTTGCTCTACCTGCGCCCACGGTTTTGTGCGGGCTTCATTTCGCAGGTATCGCTCCATTTCATTGAGGATGACAACTCCTCGGGAGCGATTAATAGTTGGCTGTTGAAATGTCACCACATAATCGCTTTGCCTGAAATTTTCCGATAAAACGCTCGGATACTGTTCTATCCAGCCTTGGATTAAAAAGTGAAATGCAAACCAACAGGAAAAAAGCAGGTGAACTAGAGTAATCATCAAAAACTGAGGGCGCACCAACGACCTGATACCTTCCCGTTTTGACTCGCTCTTCCAAATCTGTATGATAGCAAGGACTACTACTGCTATAAGTGGGCTGGATATCCATGCTATTTCCTTCCTATCCGACGGCAATCTTATCAGTAACCACAAGCCAATTAAGAAGCTTGTCACCCACGGACTGAGACTTACTCCTTTAATCACAAAAGGTTGCTGGCTGGTCAGCAAACCCATTGAAAGTGTAAATAATAACCAGCTCATATCAAAAAGCAGAGTTCTCGTCCGCCAGTCAGTGACTGCCGCCACTGTCAGCAAAGCTAAAAAGATGCTGAGCAGTAAAGGCGTCTTCCAGTGGACAACTCTAGGCGGAATCATCGCCTGTTGGAATTTTTTATTGGTTTCCGAAAGGTTTTTCCTCAGCTTCATGAGTTGCTGAGTGGCATCAAAAAATTGCTTCATCATAAATTTCAATAGACGCTTTGCAAAAACAACACGGTTAAAATAACGACATTGCTAACAGTGTGGGCGATTAAAATTCCCCCAAACTGGGTAGTTACTTGAAAAGTTTTTTGGGGAGGACGGCGGGTGAGGGTGGGTGGCCCTATAAACTGAGGTTGGGAAGCTTTTTTATTGCCGGAAACCATGTTTTCTATGATTTCTAATCCCTGCCATTTAGCTAGAAAAGTTACTGCTAATACTGAGAGTGCTATCATAGTTATTGGAGCGTAAACATTATCCCCACGTCCTAATAAAATATAACCGATAAGCTGTTCCCGCAATTCTTTGCTAAGAACGCTTTCAATGCCGAAGAAAACTAACCAGCCTACGCAAGTGCAAGATAGATTGAGTATGGCTGTATATTCAATGCTGGTTTTGGGGCCGAGTTTAAGTAGTTTTTGCAAAAACCACGATTCTATCGCGATCGCCAAAAACATAATTAAAATTTGCACCAAAACAGTCCTAAATGGGAAAACACTCGCAATCATAAGCCTTTAGGTATATCAGTCCGTGTTAAATTTTAATTGTACAGCACAAACGGAATAATCTTAACCGGAGGTTTGAGCGCCTGATTCCGTTAGATCGCTGCTTAAAAGATTGGGGGTTAGAAGTTATCGTATAATCTGTTGAGATCCGCCAACAGAATGGAAAAATTAAACATTCAAGGCGCGCGATCGAATACCCACCCCGATACAGACTCAAATAACTGCTGATTATGGTAAGGAATGGCATTGGTATTCGGACAGCCTCATCCCGGTCGGAACGCGCCGCGGGTCAGATTCACGTCTACGACGGCGCTGGTAAAGGCAAGTCTCAGGCAGCTTTGGGAGTAGTGTTGCGGTCGATCGGGCTGGGTATCAATTCTGACTCGCCCACGCGAGTCTTGTTGCTGCGCTTTCTCAAAGGCCCCGGCCGCTCCTACGACGAAGACGGGGCAATAGAAGCCTTGCAACGGGCATTTCCCCACTTGATCGACCAAGTGCGTACCGGCAGATCCGAATATTTTGGGGCCGAAGCAATCACCCGCTTCGATCGCGCCGAAGCTCAGCGAGGCTGGGATATCGCCAAAGGAGCGATCGCCAGCGAGCTCTATTCCGTCGTGGTACTAGACGAACTAAACCCCGTATTGGACTTGGGTTTGCTGCCAGTTGACGAAGTAGTCCAAACCCTCAAAAACAAACCAGAATATTTAGAAGTCATCGCCACAGGCCGAGCGGCCCCGGAAGCTTTGCTGGAGATTGCCGACTTACACTCAGAAATGAAGCCCCACTATCACCCCGCAGCGGCAGAGCATCATATTTCCGGTATCGAAATATACACTGGATCGGGGAAAGGCAAGTCTACGAGCGCTTTGGGCAAAGCTTTGCAGGCAATAGGTAGGGGTATCAGTCAAGACCAATCTCACCGGGTGTTAATTGTGCAATGGCTCAAAGGTGGCAGCGGTTATACAGAAGATGCGGCGATCGCAGCTTTGCGCCAAAGCTATCCGCAGCTAGTAGACCATCAGCGGTGCGGCCGAGATGCTATAGTTTGGCGGGGGCAACAGCAAGAGCTAGACTGCATAGAAGCAGAACGCGGCTGGGAAATCGCCAAATGTGCGATCGCCAGCGGCTGGTACAAAACGATTATTCTCGACGAACTCAATCCCACAGTAGACTTAGAACTGCTGCCGGTAGAGCCGATCGTCGAAGCCCTGCTACGCAAGCCGCGGGATACAGAAATCATTATCACCGGGCGCTGCCACAAACCCCACGCTTACTTTGACTTGGCAAGCGTACACTCCGAGGTATACTGTCACAAACACTACGGCGATCGGGGCGTAGAACTAAAGCGGGGCGTAGACTTTTAAAGCCCGGAGCGGTTGGCGAGTTCAATCCGGGCCAGAATTATTAAATGACGGCCCTGCCTGGAAAACCGGAAATTGCCACAAAGCCTTGTTACCAAGTAACAAATCTCCCAATTTCCCTTGTCTTCCGGATCACCCAGATCTGCCTTTTTTAATCTTTAATTTCCTCCCCCGGACGCGATCCCCGACCGCCAATCCCGAATGGAACATTAAGAATATCAGCCGCGTCTTATGGAGCGTGAGCACCTGAGACAGTGCACCAGGATTATTAAAGGGTGAAGACTTTGAAAATAAAAGCTTACAAGCAAAAAATCCGCGAGGGAGAAAGTCTAGACAGGGTTAAGGCCAGTAGGCTAGACTTGCGGCTGGCAAACAGGTTAAACTACAGCGGAATCCAAACATTCGGTGTTCTAGGCAGTGTCTGTAGTCGCACCAGCGATGACCAACAAGTAGAGGAGTGAAGCTTTATGACAACGTTAGATGACAATCCTAATCAACTAGATTTAAACCTTCCGGGACTAGGCCCGGATACAGTATTCGCCGGAGCCGGGGCGGATTTCGTTAGAACTTCCACCCTGGGCGGCAGCTTAATATTTGGCCAAGGCGATAACGATACTCTGATTTCAGTTGGCCCGAACGATACCATATACGGCGGCGACGACGAAGATTCAATCAGATCTCAGCGCACTCCGGCTTTGCTGTTTGGCGACGCAGGCTCGGACACCATAGTCGCTGAAGCCCGCGCTACCCTGGCCGGCGGCGAGGGAGAAGACTTCCTCCAAGGTACTGTCGAAGCTAACCTGATGTTTGGTAATCAGGGCGCAGATACGATGCTGGGAGGGGCGCAGAGAGGAGATTCCCTCTACGGCGGTAAGGACAATGACGCGATCGGCTTCTTCATCGCAGGCGGTGGCAACAACCTTTCTTTAGAGGGTGGCTTGGCTATTGGCTTCGCTGGCAATGAAGGCAGCAACTACTTGCGGGGTGATTTGGGCGACGACTTGGTTGTAGGTATCAATGTAAGAGACAGTCTCTTTGGCGGTAGAGGCAACGACACCCTAAGAGGTGTGGCCAGCAACAGCTACCTGTCGGGCGATCTGGACGACGACATCTTGGTCATTACCAACAGTACGCAAAGCAGCCCATTTACTTCCTCCGTCATCACGATCGGAATTGAGAGAACCACCTTGATTGGTGGTGGCGGTAACGATTCTCTCACCGGCGCGATCGGCGAGTTTGGCGGCGGCAGAAACTTCTTTGAGGGCGGCGACGGTAACGACACTATCAGCGTTTTTGCCACTTCTGATACCGCGTTGGGAGGTGCAGGCGACGACTTCATCGTGTCGGCGTCGGTGCCGAATGTAATTTCGAGTGTAGGCGCCTCCAGTTCCTTTCCAGGCTTCGCGGGTCGCAACTTGCTCGACGGCGGAGTGGGCAATGACACGATCGTCGCTGCCTTCTCCAGTGATACAATGATCGGCGGCGAAGGCAACGACAGCCTGAGCGGTACCTTTACTAATGCAGCCGGTGGAGATGGCAACGATACTATCAATGCTACCGCTGCCCGTTTTGCTGGTACTGGTACTGCTTTGATTACTCTCGAAGGCGGGCTGGGCAACGATCTGTTAATTGGCTACACCAATCCTACTGGCAGCTTCACCGTCACCAACCTCATGAACGGTGGCGAGGGAAGTGACACCATCATCTTTGGCAGCCAGCGCGATCGCGTGATTGGCAACTTTGCGGGTAACGACTTCATCTCCTACGCTAGCGGCGTCACCTTTGCCGGCACAGTCGCCAACTTGATTACCGATACCTTAGGCAGCAACTTCATTATTGGTGGCAACGGCACTGATGTCATAACTACTGGTAACGGGGATGACATACTGTTCGGCGACACATCCAATACTACCCTCGGAGGATTCGGGGACGATACCTTAAATGCCGGTGGCGGGAACGACACCATGCTGGGCGGCTTTGGGGACGACTATTTAATCGGGGGTGACGGCAACGACTCTCTCGGCGGCGGGCCTGGTGCTGACACGCTGATTGGCGGATCGGGCAATGACAGCTTCTACTACAACAACTTCGGCGAGGGCGTCACGATCGGCCCCGGCGGCCTTCCAGTGGGTACTGAGCCAGACCAAATCGGCGATTTTGTCGTCGGTCAAGACAAGTTTATCTTGCAGTTCAACGGCTTCAACGGCTTGAGTGCAGTCGAAGGTACGAATCGACTTTCTTCGAGGTCGTTCTTGGTGCTTGAGAGTGGGACTTACACTAGCCAGTTTGGTCCAGCCGGGGCTGGCGCCTCAGAGGCGTTCCTCTTTTATCAAAATGCAGACGGACGACTAGGATTTGACCCTGACGGTACTGCTGGTTCTAACCCAGGCGTGACGCTGGCAATTCTGAATAACAGACCGGGTATTACGGCTGCTGACATTACCCTGATTTAATTTGGGTAAAAGTGGGTAGGGTCGATTCTGAAACATCGCCCTATCAACTCTCAAAACTAATTGTGCTATGTTCCGAGCTGGGGATATCCATCCCTGGCTTTTTTATTGGCATTGGGAATTGGGCAATTTTAGATTTTCGATTTTCGATTTTAGATTTTCGATTGATTGGTAATTTTAATCGAAAATCGCCAATCTAGTGAGGCATGGGGCGGGTTCACCGGTGAATTTTGCCATGGGCCAATAATCTTTAGAACTGACGCATCAGAACCAAAGAAACCGGGTTTTTCACTCCTAATTAAAGGCTAGGGTGCAGTATTTCGGTAAAAACCCGATTTCTACCTCCAGGACTAATCTTGATAACTCTCCCCCAGCCAAGTCAAAAAGTGAGGTAAAAACAATGAAAAAAATTAAAGACCTAGATATTGTTGCTTTAACTGAAGATTTAGAAGCAACCCATTTTGAAACAAAACAAATCATTAAATTATATAAAGGACAAGTAGGAACAGTCGTGATGGAATTTGATGGCAGTGCTTTTGAGGTATAATTTTCTTATCAAGATGGCACAACTTATGCAAGGGAAACAATTCCAGCCACAAAATTAATGCTTTTGCATTATGAATTACTAGAATCTATAGGGGCGGTTCGCCGGTGAATTTTGCCACGCACCAATAATGTTAATAAACCCACCCCAAGATATTGGTACAAATAATTTAGGCTCAGTATAAAAAATCCCGCAAACATATCGCTTGCGGGATTTAGTAGGCAGGAAACTTGTAGCGAATACTGTTACTAAGCTCGGTCTACAATCTCTTTGGCTTTATCTTTGAGGTCTTCTTTCAGGTGAATTGCTGATGCTTGGTCTTGCTTGGCTTGACCTTCTAATTTATCTTTCTGATTGCCTGTAACTTCGCTAACAGCTTCTTGGATTTTGCCTTCAATATTCTTCGCTGTTGCTTCGACTCTATTTTCAATGCTCATAATTTTATATTCTAACTCTACAACTACTAATATATGATTTTAAAGTTGAGTCTGTATCTCTCTTTAGATAGATTTGTTATTACCTTTATTTCTAAGTTGCAGGTTCGATCGCAAATTCGACAAGTTTATTGCGGGAGGAAAAACCGGATTTAATGCCGATCGCAGATTTCGGCACTTTAAACTTTTTCGCCAACAGCATGATTAATTCTTGATTGGCTTGTGCGATCGACGGGCGGCGACTTGAGATGTATTGTGAGGCTGCCGTCTGGTTGTTCTGCGATGCTTTGCTGTTTGCAATTCGGTTTAACTTGGACTGTGAAAATAGTCATACCTCGACTTTCTCTGAATGTTCGATCTTCGTTCCCAAAACTTTCAGGAATTCAGCCAGCCAGTTAGGATGTGCTGGCCAGGCGGGGGCGGTGACTAAATTGCCATCAACTACGGCTTCGGTAACGGGAACTTCTGTATATTTGCCGCCGGCCCGGAGTACGTCGGGGCTGCAAGCGGGGTATGCGGTGCAGCGTTTGCCTTCGAGTACGCCGGCGGCGGTTAGGACTTGCAAGCCGTGACAAATAGATGCGATCGGCTTTTTGCTGTTGGCAAAGTAGCGGGTAATTTGCAGCACTTGTTCGTTGAGGCGGATGTATTCTGGGGCGCGTCCTCCGGGGATAATCAAAGCGTCGTAGTCAGCCGGGTTGATTTCGTCAAAAGTCGCGTTTAAAGTGAAGTTGTGACCGGGTTTTTCGCTGTAGGTTTGATCGCCTTCAAAGTCGTGAATTGCAGTGCGAATTGTTTGGCCTGCTGCTTTGTCCGGGCAGATGGCGTGGACGGTGTGACCTACCATTTGCAGTGCTTGGAAGGGAACCATTACTTCGTAGTCTTCTACAAAGTCGCCGACTAACATTAAGATTTTTTTGGCTGTCATGTTTGCAATTGGGCTTATTTCGTTTTGGTTAAATCTGAGATGTTGCACCATTGTCAAGAACCAACGGGCAAGATGCCCGTTCCACAAAACTTAATTTTCTTGTGGAACGGGCAAGATGCCCGTTCCTAAACAAGTAATTGAGAATGGTGCAAGATATCAGTTAAATAGGATTAAAAAAAATGCGGGGCAGTTAAAAAGCTTGCCCCGCAAGCTATTGTGAAATCTAGAAACCGTTGCGTCCCCAAATGACCATTGAAATTGAGAAGGAGAACAGAACTAGCACCGAAACCCAACCGAGTGACAAAATATCCATAGCTATTTATTGAACAAACTGTACAAAGTGACTCCAAACCTTATGATAAGTCAATTTGAGCCATTTTTGAAATGAGGGCGCTGTGAAGGACTCGTCAAATTTTAGTGCCGCTGAACGGGTAGAATCTTTGAAGGCAGGGAGTGTTGCTGCTTTGTCTTGTTTGCTGGGTTTTGGGGCGATCGCCCTTGGTAATAGCTTAATTCTGGCGGATAGGTTCGATTCTCTGGCGAGTTTGCAGGTAAGGGAAATTGACCTAAATTTTGCCTTCAGAGGGACGAGCGCACTTTTGGGCGGTTTTTTGTTCGGCGTGACTTACCGCTATGCGATTCGCCGAGATGTTAACCCGCAGCTTAAATCGGGTGCGGTGTTGGCTTTTGGGTTGGTGCGGGCTTTTGGACAATTGGATGCTGGATTGTTTTTTGAACCCGGGGAGATGCCCGCCCTACAGGAGTTATTGCCGTTTGCTGTTCGCGGTGCCGAGAGTGTAGTATTGTTTGCGATCGCGGGTTTGGTTTTGGATTGGGCGATCGGGCGATCGTGGATTAAGCCTTTCGATTCTTGAGTGCCAAATCTTGCAGCATTTTTAGGAACAGGCAAGATGCCTGTTCCACAAAAGTTCAATTTTCCTGTGGGGCGTTGCTCCTAGCCAGCCCAAAAAATACAATTTAGATGGGATACAGCTTATTTTTGCGCTAAACCCGCCCCTAGAAAGTTAATACCTCAAATTCTGAATGGCCGTAAACCATCTGTTTATCTACCGCCGACACAACTTTATTGTTAGCAGCATCCGAAACTAAACACTGACAAACTAGCTGCGCTACATCCGCCCGGTGGATCGTTCCAGAAACTCGACAATCTTCTGTTAAAATACCGTTGCCTGTTGCAGGTTCCGATTTGAGTCCGCCGGGACGAATCACTGTATAAATCATCCCGCTTGCTATCAAATGATTTTCGGCTTTTTCCTTTTCAATTAAAACCGGGCGCAAAGTTTCTAAAGCTTGGGGCGGCAAAGCGCCGACACTATTACCGCTGCCGATTGATGAAACTAAAATAAATTTTTGCACGCCTGCTTTGACAGCCGCATCAATCAAGTTTTTGTTGCCCAAATAATCGGCTCTTTCTCCATCTTTTGGCAAGCCGCCAATTGTGCTGATTACGGCATGAATTGGATCGCCGCCAGCCATCGCAGCTTCCATAGCTACTGCATCCAAAGCATCCCCAGTCACGACTTTGATGCCCATTGCTTCTAATTCGGTGCTGGTTGCGGGCGATCGCAAAAGTGCAGTTACTTGCATCTTTTGTGCTGTCAGACATTTCGCGATTTCTAAGCCGACTCCTCGACTAGCACCAGCTAAAAAAATGTGGAATTTCTCTGTCATATCAATTTTGATTTAATGGGTGCAGAAATTGGTTTATTTTACTGTGGATTATACAACCATCCTCGGTCAATTGGTGAATTATTTTTTTATTTAACTTCAGAGGGCGCAGAGTACGCAGAGGAAGAGAGGGGAATGATTCGCAATTCCCGATTCCCAATTTCCAATTTACGTTAGATTTTTCTGCCCACCATTACTACCCAAGATTGAGCTTCGCGCGGTAAGCCGGGGGGGCGATAGTAGTGATTGACAATTGCAAATCCTGTTTGTTCTAAACAAGGCGCTAAAGTATGATATTCCCATCCGGCAGTATAGCGTTTTCCCGTTGGTCTCTCGTCGTATCCCTCCCAATTTCCCCGGCACATTGACATGACAATTGCACCGCTAACAACTAAGGCTTTGTGCAAATCTTGCAGCACTTTCACCATCTCGTCGCTGGGAACGTGAATCAGGGAAGCATTGGCAAAAATACCGTCAAATTCTGCCTCGGGCAAATCGAGATTCAGAAAAGATTGTTGCCAAACTTCGCATCCTGACAACTCTTTTGCTATTTCTACAAAAGCTGGAGTTGCATCTAAGCCTACAACTGTGTGTCCTTGGCTTTTAAAGGCAACCAAATCTCGTCCCGGGCCGCATCCTATATCGAGAATTTTACCGGGATTGCGGGGCATGGCAGCGGTCAATGCGGATCGATTTTGGGATACGTCGTGATGCCAAGTTCCCGCTCGGAAAGATTCGGCAGTTAGCTGGTATTCTGCGATCGTAATTTCTTCGCGTTTGTCCACAATTCCCCCTCTTGTATTATTTTAGATTTGAAATTTGAGATTTTAGATTGAAGAATTTTAACCGTAGGGACACGGCACTGTCCATTGGTGTCTACTTAAGGCTAAAACCCTTGATAAATATCGGTTTTACCTGAGTCTAGATCCCCCTAAATCCCCCTTAAGAAGGGGGACTTTGATCGAACTCTTGTCCCCCCCTTCTTAAGGGGGGCCAGGGGGGATCGAACCCTAATAGTCAAACAGCAGGATGGTACTAAGTTTGACCTTAAGTTGACACGCTTTGGGCACTGCCGTGTCCAACTCTATTTCATCCGATTGAAAACTGGTATAAGAGTTAAACAGCCAGGGTTTTTTGTTCGGATTTGGTAACTGCTGAATCAACTTCTAAGAGAGAACCTTCGGGGGATTCGATCGCAAATCCCGCATCTCGAATCATGTCCCAATCTTGATGTGCAGCTTGTCCGGGAGTTGTCAGATAATCGCCAACAAAGATAGAATTAGCGGGGTAGAGTCCGAGAGGTTGCAGCGATCGCAAATGCACCTCCCGTCCCCCAGCAATCCGAATTTCTTGACTAGGAAGCAAAAATCGGAACAAACAGAGAATTCGCAAACATTGGCGGGGAGTTAACCGATTCACATCTGCAAATGGTGTGCCGGGAATCGGAATGAAAAAGTTGACCGGCACGCTAGTAACGCCCAAATGGCGAAGCGAAAGCGCTAAATCGATCGCATCATCATCCGATTCGCCCATCCCCAAAATTCCGCCGGAACAAGTTGTGATTCCCGCTGCTTTTACGTGTTCGACGGTTTCAACCCGATCGCCAAAAGTGTGAGTCGTGCAAATGTCCGTGTGATATGATTCGGAAGTATTGAGATTGTGATTTACGCGATCGACTCCAGCTTTAGCCAAACGATGAGTTTGTTCCTCGCTCAACAATCCCAAACAAGCACAAATTTTCAGGTTATAATTTGCCTTCACAGTCTCGACAGCATCCAAAACGCGATCGAAAGTAGATGCGTTAGGTTGACGCCCCGAAATCACCAAACAAAACGTACCTGCTTTTAAATCTGCGGCGCGTTGGGCGGCATCCAGAATTTTTTCCTTAGCTAAAAGCGGATATTTCTCAATTTCCGCACTCGAAATTTTTGACTGAGAACAATAATGGCAATCTTCAGGACAAAGGCCACTTTGAGCATTTAACAAATAGTGCAGCCTGACTCGGTTTCCCCAGTAGTGGCGGCGCACCCGGTAAGCTGCGTTTAGTTGTTCCAGCAAAACCTCATCCGGTGCGCGCAATACGGCTAAAGATTGCTCGCGAGAGAGACATTTGCCCGCCAGCGCGTCGTCAGCCAAATCGTTCCAATTGGGTAAATTCATTACTAAAATTAAAGGGTTTACAGAGTATCCAAAACCTGACGAATCACCCGATAAATCGATTCTAGTTCATCAGGAGAAATGCAGTAGGGAGGCATCAAGTAAAGCGTATTTCCCAAAGGGCGGAGCAAAAACCCCGCTTCGAGAAATCTGGCTTTCAATACAGGAGCGATGTCATTAAAATAACCAGAAACGCTTTCGGTTTTCACATCCATTGCTGCGATGGTGCCGCAAGTCCGAATCCGTTCGAGTTTAGGATGATTTCTCAGCCATTGATTCAGATATTGGCGGTGCAGTTTTTCCATCCCTTGATAAACATTTGGGTTTTGCTCCAAAAGCTCCAAAGATGCTACACTCACCGCACAAGCTAAGGGATTTCCGGTGTAAGAATGACCGTGAAAAAAAGCTTTGTCCCATTCATCTCGCCAGAAAGCTTGATAAATATCCTCCGATGCCATTGTGACAGCAATTGGCAAACAGCCACCAGACAATCCTTTAGACAAACACAGGATATCCGGTGAAGTTGCAGATTTAACCGAGGCAAACAGTTCACCCGTGCGCCCAAAACCCGTCATTACTTCATCGTAAATCAACAATACATTAAACTGGCGGGCAAGTTGTGCGATCGCCCGCAAAAACTCAGGGCGGCACATTCGCATCCCCCCAGAACCTTGCACCAAAGGTTCGATAAAAATTCCCGCATAGCCGCCCTGCTTTAACAAAAACTCCAATTTCTCTAAACTCGCCGCCTCCTTGCTTTCCACATCCTCATCGCCGTCAAAAGTCGCCGGAAAAGGAACAACATCCCCAGCAAACATTAAAGGTGCAAAAGATTCCCACCACAGCGAACTTCTGCCAGCAGACATCGCGCCCACAGTATCGCCGTGATAACCTCCCTCAAAACTAATAAAGCTAGTGCGGTTAGTTTCTCCGAGATTGCGCCAATATTGAAATGCCATTTTCAAAGCAACTTCAACAGCAGTTGAGCCGTTATCAGAAAAGAAAATCCGCGTTAAAGAAGCAGGGGTATGAGTTAGCAATTTATTAGCAAGTTTCTCGGCTGGTTCGTGAGTAAATCCGGCAAAGATCACGTGTTCTAACTTTTGAGCTTGTTCATAAAGAGCCTCCGCGAGAACCGGATGGCTGTGCCCGTGAACAGTCACCCACCAACTAGAAATGCAGTCAAGAATTTGCCGCCCGTCTGCTAATTCCAGCACCGATCCTTTGCCGCGAATTACCTTCAGTGGCGGGGCAGCCGTTTTCATTTGCGTGAAAGGCTGCCAAATCGGAGAAATTGAAGAATTATGTTCCTGATTCGCAGTCATTTTTACCCATACAGCTAATATCAAGTCGCCTTTTAATATAGCAATTTTTACTCACTTATGAACTTTTTATTTCTTCTTCTCTTCCTTCGTGTCCTTCGCGTCTTAGCGGTTCGTTCAAAAAAAATCTAGTTGGGTGTTGATGGCGGCTGCCCTGCAACGTCTGCCGCCATATCACGTATTCGCGGGCGATGGTTAAAATTGTCAGTTACAATTTTCTGCCTTTGAGCAAATAAGTCGTCATAGATCCTTTGCCTTTAACATTAATTTTACCGCGCTTTTCCAACAAATACTTATCGCACAGCAACTCATAAGTTGAGTTGCTAACTTGAATTTTACCAGGAAGTCCCTGAGATTCCATGCGGCTTGCTGTATTCACAGCATCTCCCCACAAATCGTAAATAAACTTTTTAGTGCCGATGACACCTGCTACAACAGGCCCAGTATTAATGCCAATGCGGATATTGAGAGGTTTACCGCATTCGTCGCGGAATTTCATAATTTCTTGCTGCATTTCTAGAGCCATTTCGGCAATAGATTCGGCGTGATTTGTACAGGGAAGCGGTAAACCGCCTGCTACCATATAATTGTCGCCGATAGTCTTAATTTTTTCTAAGCCGTATTGTTCGCTTAAGCGATCGAAAGCTGAAAATATTTTGTTAAGTAATTCTACTAATTCTTCAGGAGACGTGCGCGAAGATATTTCGGTAAACCCCACAATATCAGCAAATAAAACCGTAACCTCGGCAAAGCCGTCCGCAATATTTATATGACCTTGTTTTAGGCGGTCGGCAATCATTACAGGTAATATATTTAGTAATAAACGTTCCGACTTTTCTTGTTCGGCGCGCAATACTTCCTCAGCTTGTTTCCGCTGTGCAATTTCCTTGTATACTCGGTGAAACATTTGATTGAATGCGACCATGAGTTCTCCCAACTCGTCATCGCGCTTGACAGACAGAGAGTAGAAATCAGGTTGTTCTCGATCTTTGCTCAAAGCGTCTCCGGCAGCGATCAAGTCATCGCGCAATCTCAAGATAGGTGCAATTACTGTCACCCCTAAAAAAAACATAGTCACAGAAGTGACAAAGGCTGATATAATGATGACTAGAACAGCAACCCGTCCGATAAATGCGTAGAGTTCCGGCTGAACTGTGGAAGCATCGTGACGCACAATTAAGATATAATCGCCTCCAAAATGTCGCTCCGTCCAAGCAATATCGTAGCGCTTGCCATCGAAATTGTGATTGTGAACTATACGAGATCTGTTTAGTTGCTCGAAACGGATTTCTGGCGGTTCGCCAAGTGTATATATGAGCTCACCGTTAGCCTGGTAAATAGATAATCCTAAAACTACTTGAGAGTCCTTAGTAATATTTTTGACTTCTTCTTGCAAGAAAGTGCGATCGGAAATATCTTGTTGGAGCAAAAACTCTAGGGAATCCACAGTCGTCCGAGATACCTGTTCCAGTTGACTTAAAAGTTCATTTTCACGCCGAAAATAAGAGGGAACTAAAATAATTCCCTCTATGACAAGAATGCTAGCAAATACCCACAAAGCTATTTGCCTAGACAAGCGAGATTTGAAAAAACTCAAGAATGATAAAATCCGCACGAACATAAAATTTACTATTTGGGAAAGGGCGAGTTTAGGGAATAGGAAAAAAACCGGGTTTCTGGTAATCAATTTTGGGTGTGTCAAGGAAGCAACCGCGCAAAAACCGGGTTTCTCACATCCCCTGTGTAATTCCTGTAATTGTCCGTAGTCAACAGCCAGCAGGCATTAACGGTTAGTTCTTGGCTAACCACTAACGACGGATGACTCGCGACTAACTAGCAGACCCCTTAATAATATAATAAACAAATTAAACCGAAACTGCGCTGACTAGCCTGGCTGCAAGCAGATAAGTATTCATATCGCCCTTGCCTTTGACGTGGATAATTCCTCTGTCTTCAAACAAATACTTATTTTGCAAGATATCGTAAGTTGATTGTGTGACTTGAATCGCGCCGGCAATCCCGTGGGATTCCATGCGGGCTGCTGTATTGACGGCATCGCCCCAGAGGTCGTAAATAAATTTTTTAGTGCCAATAACTCCCGCAATTGCAGGCCCGGTATTGATGCCGATGCGAATGTTAATTCCTGCATGATGTTTGGCATTAAATTTTGCTAATTCCTCCTGCATATCTAAAGCCATTTCCGCAATGCTTTCGGCGTGGTTGGTGCTAGGATTTGGTAAACCTCCCACTACCATGTAAGCATCTCCAATTGTTTTGATTTTTTCCAAGCCGTACTTTTCGGTCAGACAATCGAAGGCTGAAAAAATTTCGTTGAGAAACTCGATCAATTCTTCGGGAGATCTTTGTGCTGAAAGTACAGTAAAGCCTACGATATCCGCAAACAAAATCGTGACTTCTGCGAAGCGGTCAGCAATACTGCTTTGACCGTCTTTTAACCTAGCAGCAATGGATTCGGGTAAAATATTGAGCAGCAGGCGATCGCTCTTTTCCTGTTCTTTCAGCAATTCTACATTAGTTTCTTGCAATTGTGCCGTGCGTTCCCTGACGCGCTGTTCTAATTGTTTAGCATTTTGGCGCAACCTGCTGATAGCTAAAGTTAATCCTGTTACCCCTAAAACTGAAAGACCTACTAACAGTAAAAACAGGTTTTTAAGTTCACTTTGAGTATTTTGAGTGATGGTATCGAGAGGTTGAGTAATTTCTAATATTCCCCGTACATCTCCCACTTTCCAATCAGTCTTAGGACTGTCGCGGTGAGTATTGTGACAGTTAACGCAGCTAGAACTTAGAAGATCTGCCTCGGCATATCGAAATGCTGGCTTGCCGCGAAAATCGTCACGGCGGAAAAACTTTTGTGTCGGATTTTTTGTCAAATAGGTAATAGCTTGCCGTTCAAAATCGTCTCGGACTCCGCCTTCTCCTCGCCGCCAGGGAAACGGGTAGTCGCTGTAGACACGAAGTGATACTTCGGGATTTTTATTGGTGATCTGGTTGCCGAGTTCTATTAAGAAAGTGGCCGGTACGGGAACTGTTACTTTTGTCGGGTTGTAGTCGTGGGTAAAGTTAATCGCTTTAGCGGTGTTTAGAGGATTGACAACATCAGAACTGTAAAGGGTGCGGGCTTCTTTAACTGCTTGGGCATAGAGGGTGGCATTTTGGAGGGCTTGCGATTCGATTAGGGTGGAGGAAAGACGATACATATTTGCCATCGCTACTCCTACACCTACACAAAATAAAATTGTCAGCGCAAGCAGAATTCGCTTATAAATTAATTGGCTGATGGCAGCCCGACTGCGAGAAATCAACTGGCGCATGGTATCCTCAAGTGTGAGGTTTAATCTTTATTTCAATTTATGCACTACTAACATAACACTGGTTGTTCAGACTGTTTTGCTGGCCTCCGGGGTAAAGCAAGACTCTCTGAGTGCAACCGAGGGTTAATTATTGTTTACCGCGAGTGTTTCGCTTATCCGTAAGAATACCCATAACTTTATAGTGGTTTTCGGTTGAGTGAAGTACAGATGATCGAGTAAGGACACCGCAGTGCCGTGTCCCTACTTCACGCACTTTTTGTTCTATCTCGGTTAGGATAGCAATTGTAGTCTATGGTTGGCGATCGTGAATTCTGACTCTACTGTCTCACCGACGGGCAACGAAATTTTTCCGGGAGAAGTTTTCGTCAATACTGCTAATTTTGATACTGGCATTCGGCGACTTTTACCTAAATATGACGAAATGCTGGATGTAGTAGCAGGCTGCATTGCTAACACAAACCACCGCATTTTAGAACTCGGCTGCGGTACGGGGGAACTCACTTTAAAAGTTCTCAAACGCTACCCGTCTGCGGAAATAGTTGCTGTCGATTACTCGCCGCGAATGCTTGATTTTGCCCGCGCCAAAATAGAGTCGGCAGGATACGCAGCCCGGTGGACTGGAATAGAAATGGATTTTGGAGAATGGGCGAACAATCCAAATTTATCAGGCTTGGGGGATAAATTCAATGCTTGCATTTCCTCTCTGGCAATTCACCATCTTGAGGATGAGATGAAGTTGAAATTGTTTGAACGCATTCGCGAAAGTTTAAATGCTGGTGGCTGTTTTTGGAATGCCGATCCTCTTTTAGCAGAATCAGCAGCAATGAAAGATATTTATCAAGCGGCGCGAGAAGACTGGGCGCTAAATCAGGGGGAAACCTTAGCACAAATTCGCGCAAATGTGGGGACGAGTGTCTCTTACGGGTATTCTAATCCCGATCGCCTAGCTACACTTTCGGCACATTTGGAAATGCTGGCAAAAGCTGGATTTGAGACTGTTGCAGTTCCTTGGAAATACTACGGTATGGCAGTATTTGGGGGATTTGTTAATTGAAAAAAGGAGCCCTGGACGCAGAACATCTATATGTAGGGTGGGCCTCGGCGCACCTTACTACTTAAAGAAAGATTGCAGTTAGTATTTTATCTTACTAAGTTCTGCTTGATAAAACATATAATACTGCCAGCATGGAGGAAACAAAATGACTGCAACTGCGATTCAAAGTATTGACGGGGATGCTTTTTATTCGGAACTATCGGGAATCGAAATAATTAGCGATCGCGCGCAAGTTGTCAAGCTATCTCACGACTATTATCACTTCAGTCCTGTTTTGCAACCTCTCTTAAGTGATAAAACAGGAGATTTAGTCGTTCGTCCCGCCAGCGAAGCCGAAGTTTTGCGGATTGCGGCAGCCTGCGTCAAATTCAAAATTCCGTTAACTGTCAGAGGTGCAGGAACGGGCAATTACGGGCAGTGCATTCCCCTCAAGGGCGGCGTCATTTTAGATACCACAAAAATGCACAGTATCCGCTGGATAAAACCGGGTTTAGCTTGCGTAGAACCAGGGGTGAAAATGTCGGTTTTCGACAAACAAGCGCGAGAAACCGGTTGGGAATTGCGGATGGTTCCCTCAACCTACCGCACCGCAACGATTGGGGGATTTATTGGTGGCGGTAGCGGCGGAATTGGTTCGATAACTTACGGGCAATTGCGCGATCGAGGAAATCTTCATGCCGTTCGAGTCGTTACAATGGAAGACGAGCCCCGCGTCATCGAATTACGCGGCGATGAAGTGCAAAAAGTCAATCACGCTTACGGCACAAATGGGATTATTACTGAGTTAGAAATTCCCCTCGCCCCTGCTTATCCTTGGGCGGAAATCATCGTCGCTTTTGACGATTTTATGACCTCGGCAAACTTCGGTCAAGCTTTGGGCGATGCTGACGGAATTATCAAAAAACTAATTTGTGTTTGTGCTTGGCCGATTCCTGCTTCTTTTGCTGCTTTCCGCGAGGAGATTCCTGAAGGTAAGCACTGCGCTTTGTTAATGGTAGCTGAATCTTGTCTGGAACCGCTGCAAGATTTGGTGCGCGAATATGGCGGCACAATTTGCTATCAAAAAAACGCGCAAGCAGCGAGCAAAGGTGCAGCCATTGCTGAATTTACTTGGAATCATACAACTCTACACGCTCGCAGCGCTGACCCTTCTCTGACTTATTTGCAGACGATTTTTCCCGCCGATCGAGGTTTGAAATTGATTGAGGAACTGTACAATTATTATGGAGATGAGGTGATGATGCACTTGGAGTTTTTGCGGATGAATGGGAGGGCGATCGCGGCTGCTTTGCAAATAGTTCGCTACACTACGGAATCACGGCTCAATGAAATTATTCGCTATCACGAAGAGCAAGGCGCGCTAATTGCTAATCCTCACACTTATATATTGGAAGATGGAGGGATGAAAAGTATTAATGTGGAACAGTTGCAGTTTAAAAAGTTGGTGGATCCTTACGGTTTGCTTAATCCGGGTAAAATGCGGGCGTGGTTGGAACGGGATTAAGGGCGATGGTTTTTAGATAAGATTCAGATTTTGAAATCGCTGCTAGACAAACGAAGCCCGCCTACGCGGACTAAGAAATAAAGATTAAAACTCGGCGGTTGAAACCGCTGCTAGACAAACGAAGTCCGCCTACGCGGACTAAGAAATAAAATTAAAACTCGGCGGTTGAAACCGCTGCTAGACAAACGAAGTCCGCCTACGCGGACTAAGAAAGCAATTTAAGGGACAGGGGCGGGAATTTCTGTAGGTGCGATCGCCGGTGAAGGCACTGCTTGGTCTGGTTTTTGCAGCATAAGGCGCTGTTTGTTGCGAAATTCTGTGGCCGCATCGTTCAAATTTTGGCGCTGTTCGCTATTAAATTCTTCCATGCTGCGGCCGCCTCCCAATCTGGATCTGTGAATTAAATCAAATATTGCGCTTCCGCTGCTTTGGCCGGAAAATGGGTCGGTATTGTCTTGAGTTTGAAAGTCTTGCAGCGGTTGGGCATTATTTAAACCGCTGGCTTGAGCGAAGCTTGCTTGAGGGGAAAACAGAGCACAGGATGCGATCGCGCTTGCAGCAATCCCAATCATCAATTTGCCCGATTTGGAAGTTTTGGTGTTCATAATTTATTAGTTGAACCTTCAAAAAAACAATTCTATCTAAACAATATTCTGACTTGTGACTAAATATTATATTACTTCGCTGGGGCTAAGGACAGAGCCATGCCCATTGGTGTCAACCATCGCCTGAAAGCCTTGATAAATCTCGTTTTTACCTGAGTCCAGATCCCCCTAAATCCCCCTTAAGAAGGGGAGTAGGGGTTGACTTTGATCCATTTCCGGTTCCCCCCTTCTTAAGGGGGGCTAGGGGGGATCTAGGCTTAATAGTCCAACACCATTCTGTGACTGGGTTTGACATTAAGTTGACACCAATGGGCTTTTGGAGTGTCCCTAGAATTGACGGTGCAGGTGAAACGATCGCCCTAAGCAAACCTGCGCCGCAACAGGGGCTGAATGCTCAGCAGCGCCACCAAATCAAACGCCAACAGCACTAATAGGGCTCCTCCAAAGGTGACATTACCCCAAGGAGCGTGCATCACCACACTGGCTAAAGACCAATCGCTGTGCAGGTACAGGTAGCGGATGGGTTCGATCGCATAACTCAGAGGATTGAGAGTCACCACAACTTGCAGCCACTCTGGCATAAATGACAGCGGCGCGAGGGCGGTGCTGGCAAATAACAGCGGCAGGTTAGTAACAAAAATTACCGCTATTAATTCTACGTGACCGGGAAGAGCGAAGGCTAAACCCAGACTCAAGCCGGTGACGCCCAAAACTAATAGTAGGACAATTAGGGCGATCGCCCCAAGTCCGGCAATTCCGGGGAATCCCGCGCCCAAAAACGCGCCCGCTGTAACGATTGTGCCGGTTTGGATAAAGCTGAGGGTGACGATAAAAATAGCCGAGGCCAGGACGATCGAAAATCTGGAAGCCAACGGCGCGACTAACAGGCGGTTGAGAAATCCAAATTCGCGATCGAACATAATCGGCAAACCAGCATTCAGCGCCCCGGCAAAGGCAGTAAAAACGATTACACCAGCGCCGAGAAATTGTCCGTAATTCTGGCTTTCGCCGAACAAGCCTGCGGGTGCATTTTCAAACAGAGCTCCGAACAAAACCAACCACATCAGGGGCTGAATAATGCCTGCAACTAGCGTCGAGGGGCGGCGCTGCAATTGAATAAACAGGCGCTTGGTTAAGGCGAGTGTTTCTTGGATGAAGTCGCCCAGCAGGGAAGTGGAAGTGTCAGCGGATGCCGTGGAGAGTGGCCGCTGCTGGTTGAGGTTGTTGGGGGATGTAACAGTACCGCTCATAATTGCTTGCGCTGATTTTGATTAAATCTAACTCTCTTTACAGTAGCAAGTCTGGAGGTATTGGTGGTGTTGGGCGGGCGATCGCTTTTTGTGTAGAGTTTGGGTAAACTGAATATCATGTTACCTGTCTAATTAGTTGATGAGTGGCATTAACCGCGAACTAACACCAGACGCTAGAAATAGTTTATTTGACAAACATCTTCCCGGTACCTCACAGGTGGAACGACTGCTAAGGAAAGAGGGAAAAGCTCATGTTTCCAATGACAGAGCTACACTAGATGCAGTGACGGAAGCTATTATAGACAGAGGATATCTGACAGGAGTTGAGGATGAAACCGATGACTATGAACGTTATGGACTCTACTTTGACGATGCGATAGGCTATCAAGTTAGAGCAGATGGTAGTCGCATTCCTCTTTATTATGCTGAAATAAAAATTATCAAAGGAACAGATACATATCATGTTATCCCACGCACCAGACCTCGCCGAACAAATTAATGATTGGGACTTTATCGAATTGTGGGTAGATCCGATTGTTTTTCTCCCTCGTATTTTGATGTTAGTGAGTGGAAAGAATGGAGGTTTTTGTATTTATGACCCATCAGCCAACTATAAGTCTCTGTTTTTAACTTCAAGCTATGATGAGGCTCATTCATGGCTTTTGGAAGATGAGTATGAGCGCTGCGAGGGTCGGCTTTTAGCGGAGGAAATTGCTTGATTTTTGCCGAGAAGATATTGTGGTAAAATTAAGTATAAGCTCTCATTAATAATGCTAAATAAAAACTTGATTTACTAGGAGGATAAAGCTATGTCATCAAGGGCGATCGCAACTTTGGTCAAAATCATGGAATCTTTGCCAGAAACTCTGCAAGATAGAGTTGTTGAACACCTGCGAGAATACATTCTGAAATCAAATATTACTGTTCCTGTCAACCCCGACGGTAAGTTAGAAATTCCCGCTGAGATTGAGGCTCAACTGAAGCCTGGGGATCGATATGCAGTTACAGTGACAGGAGATAGTATTGTTTTTGAGAAGGTAGCAGGTTTCGACTGGGAGGAACTACGACGGCGTAGAGAGTCTTTACCCCTCGATCCTAATCCGATGACAATGGAGGAAATTTGCGAACTTGTGCGGGAAGTACGTCGCGATAAACGTTTGGAAAGAGAGTCGCAACCATGAAAGTTGTACTGGATACTAATATTTTTATCTCAGGGTGGTTGTGGGGAGGTAGACCCGATAGAGTATTAAAATTAGCAGAAGTTTATCTCATTACTGTGTGTGCTTCTGAAGAGTTGCTTGATGAAATGCAAAGCACATTGAGTCAAGATAAATTTCTTTCTAAACTTCAGGCTTTGAGAGTGAATCTCAATGATTTAATGAGCGGAACACGAGAGTTAGTGGAGATTTATCCGATTTCCACTATCAACGTGCCTGAGTTACGAGATGCTAATGACAATATGGTTTTAGCAACTGCCCTCGCTGCTGATGCTGATGCAATTGTTACGGGCGATCTGGATTTGTTAGTGTTGCAGGAATATGAGGGGATTCCTATTGTTACGGCTAGGGAATTTTTGGAGCGTTATTTTCCAGAAAATTAGGGGGCGATCGCTCTTGCTGTGACAGTGCTATCCTAGATAAGAGAACAATCAGAAATTGGCGGGAAAAAATCTTGTCAACTATCACCGATATAGGAACTTTAATTAGCCGTCAGCCTGACATACATGGTGGCTGTCCTATTATTGCCGGAACTGGTGTTACAGTCCGGCGCATTGCTATTTGGTACAAGCAAGGTTTGAGTCCAGAAGAAATTGTCGATCGCATCGGGCATTTAACTCTCACCCAAGTCTATGCAGCTTTGACTTATTACCATGCTAACCGAGAGGAAATTGATGCTGACATTGCAGCCGAAGCAGCAGAAGGCGAGCGAATAGAAGCATTGATTTGCGATCGTAAGATTAAAAATCAGCAGATGGATATAGCTTTAGAAATACCAACACTAGCCGACTATCCCAGTCGCAGAGAATTTATGCAATTGCCGTTAGAAGAGAGGCGAAATATTTTAGAAAGACAAGCTGAGGTAATGTTGCAACATTACCAGCAAGATAGAGAATGGCAAGAATTAGAAGCCGGAGATTTAATTGACTACTAACTCTCCTTCTCCTAAACGGGGTGATATTGGGTTACCTAATTTTGACCCAACAGTGGGAGCAGAAATCAAAAAAATCCGTCCGGCTGTAGTGGTAAGTTCTGATAGTGTTGGTAAATTACCACTGAAATTGGCTGCACCTATCACAGATTGGAAAAAATATTATGCTGGCAATATCTGGCACGTTAAGATTGAGCCAGATATTGCTAAATTCTGTTTAAATGTCAACAAACACCGAAAGCAACAGGAACGATTAAGCTCTATCAGTCTGCTTCTATCCTGATACCAGGAGAGCATAAAGGATGAGATTTTTCGTCAAAAAACTGTATGTCGTCTGGCTTCATTACGCCTTCCCAATACTTGATTTGCTGAGCTACATCTCCATCATCTACTATGGAAATAGCTACTGTCTGAGGGCTTGATTCAACAATTGCATCTAAAAGGTGCTTGTTAAAATCATGATTTTTATCCAGCAGATTTTTATCAAGGTTCAACGGGTTGCCAAGTACAACAAGTTTATCAGTGTTTTGTTTGAGCCTGTTATAAGCAAAAAACAGATAATCGGAGTTGCGAATGAATTTGAGTTTGTCTCTCCATGTACCTTCGGCAATGAACAAGGGTCGGAAATTTGGATCGCTCCAGAGTTGTTTACATTGTTCTAAGATGTTTTCTCCTTTATTGGTAATTTTTAGGATTTTTTCTCCTTGAGAATATAGGTGTAAGCCCCCATGAATATAAAAAAACCTTAACGTTGCATTCTCAGGGCAGAAATCTTCCTGGAATTCCTTACCTTTAAAGTAGTCTCGCAACCCTTCAGGAGGTCCATCTGACATAAGGCTCCAGTAAATCAGCAAATCATAACTTGTATAAAACAGATTTTGATACTTCAATATTTCTTTTTTGACAGTGGTTAATACCTGTGTTTTTTGTTTTTGGGTTTTTAGCCAAGGAATATGGACTCGCTCTACGGCTTCAATTAGAGAGCGTTGGATATTCTGATAATGATCGTCTATTGTCTGGAGAAGCTCTGAATGCGCCTGCACCCCTAAAATCTCATTGACTTCTTTGGTTGTTGAAAGAGTTGCTAGTACCTTCTCAAAGTTTTTAGTTTCTAGCTTCTCAAAAATTTTTATATCTTCTGGTAACAAGAAATTGCCACCATTATTTTGTAATGATGCCTCTTGATACAGGGATGAATCTTTGAAACGATTCCACACTGCACAACTAAAACCTTTGCCCAGCAAAAGACTGGTTTCCTTGTTTTCAAAATCTTCTCGAATATCTTCCCATGAAACTAATTTTTTACTCATTTTTGTACCTATCGTTAACAAAAATATCCAAAAATTTAACTGTTGCATTTATTCCAATCTATCCTAACATATATTTTTTAAATTGACAATCCTAAAAACTCATAAAATATCACCAAATAACTTAATAAGTCACATTAAAGATGAAACTCTTCTCACGATTCCACCTGTGTTAAAACAGTATGTTAAACTGGTGGCATAATAGTCTTAAATATCTAGCTAAATGAGAGCAAACCACGATGGAACTCCTACCAAACCTAAACTAATGCTCACTTTCGATCGATTCATCAAGCAACTTCTAGATGAAGACGGACGTTATGAACTGGTTAATGGAGAAATTGTCAAAATCTTACCAACAATAAGACTGCACGAAAATGTAGCTGATTTTATTGAAAATACGTTCCAAGACGAGGTAAAAATACTCAACCTGAATTACAGGGTATCTGGCCGAATTGTAGTCAGGACATTAACCCCGAATGGTAAAGAACAAGGCCGCCATCCTGATGTTACAGTAGTAGACAAAAACCTCTGGGAATCGCAGCCGTTCGCCTATTCAGCCCTAACTGAACCCCCACAATTAGTTGTAGAAGTTGTCTCAACAAATTGGGAAGATGATTATATCGACAAGCTGGATGAATATCAGCGGCTGGGAATTTCTGAATATTGGATTGTCGATTATTTAGCTTTGGGTAGCAGAAACTATTTGGGCAACCCGAAAGAACGGACTGTTTTTGTTTACCTGCTCGATGAAAATGGGGTTTATCAAATGACTGCTTACCGAGGGATCGATCGCATTATATCCCGAACTTTCCCAGAATTAGCATTGACAGCAGAGCAAGTTTTGGATGTATGATATCAAATTCAGCTTAAATATCGGTTTATCTCGTTTATGAACAGGCTTTCCGGCCTGTTCCACAAGAAAATTCACTCTTTGTGGAACAGGCCGGAAAGCCTGTTTCTCACGAACTTTTCCCTTCCCTCAAACTACGATCGCATCGCCTGTTTTTGCTCCGCCTTCAAATCGCGGTTGCTAGCAGCAGCCAACTCCGCATCCAACAGCGTCTTACCAGTCGCAGCCAAATACACATCATCCAAACTCGGCCGAGATTGAGCAATCCCAAAAGTAGGCAATCCCGCATCTTTCAAAGCTTGCTGAATAGTCACCAGCGCATCGCTTTGCGGTGTTACTACTAAATTGAGAGAATTTCCTTGAGCCGCGTTGACAATTACTTCCTGCACAAAAGGCAAAGATTGCATCAGATTTTTAGCTTTTTCAGCTTCTTCGATCGGCGAAAACTCCCGAATCCGCAGAGTCACCCGATCGCCCCCAACCCGATTTTTCAACTCCTCCGGCGTGCCCTGTGCAATCACCGTACCCTTGTCAATAATCGCCACGCGATCGGCCAAAGCGTCAACTTCTTCGAGATAATGGCTGGTAATCAGCACCGTCGTACCTTCCTCCCGCAAGCGCCGCAGGAAATCCCACACCACCACCCGACTTTCAATATCGAGCCCGACAGTCGGTTCGTCTAACACCAAAACATCCGGCTGGTGAAGCAACCCAGCAGCTAAGTCGAGGCGTTTGCGGATACCGCCGGAATAAGTACCCGTCTTTTTATTTTCCCACTCCTCCAAACCGAGGAGTTTCACCATTTCGTCAATTCGCCCTTTAATCGTAGGGCGCGGCAAATGGTAAAGCGCTGCTTGCAGTTGCAGGAGTTCCCGCCCCGTCAGCACCTTATCGAGAGCCACTTCTTGGGCGACGTAGCCGAGTTTTTGTCTGGCAATTCTCGGCTGACTGACAGCAGAAATGCCAGACACTTCAATGCGTCCGCTATCGGGCGCACTCAAAGTACAAAGTACCCGCAGGGTTGTGGTTTTGCCTGCACCGTTGGGGCCTAGCAAACCAAATATTTCCCCCGGTTCTACCTTGAAGGAAACATCTTTAACGGCTTCTACAGTGCCGTAGCGTTTCTGAAGATTTTCAATTAAAACGGCGGGAGCCATATATTTTGGGGATGAACTGGTTGTTAATATTTTGACACTTCCGGGCTCAAATTGCCGGAATGGTCGATCGACCTATACGACTCGGTGTGTTGGTAACCATCGCACAATCCTCCTCAACCGGAAACTGCTTATAGTTTTGATTCTTAATATCAGTTTAAAAAATCTTAACTTTATAGCGGTTTTCAACCCTAATATTCATCAGTTTTCCCACTCTCCAATCTCCCATCTCATATCCAAAAAATTATGAGTTTTGAGTTAATTATAACTTCTCAGTCAGTAACTCAAAACTCACAAGTTTTCAACAAGTAGAGATGCACCCGCAACCTGTTATTTTATAATTATCTCTACCTATAGGCTGATGTGTAGCGAGATTTTGATAATTAACACCCGGGTCAAACACATTACACTTTCGAGCCAAGTATTAAACAACAAAAACTTCCCCAACTGGCAAGTTCTACTTTTAACGATTTCCCCAAAAAATGTAACTGTATGCCCGTGCTCTCAACCCCGATAGTTATCAATCCTTCCCAATGCTTTAATCAAAAATGGTATTAACTCGCCTAAAGGGAGTAGCTACCAGTTCTTTAATCGACAATTTTTACCCAACCGCGGCGAACGTTGTACAGCAGTCGGTTGATGATGGCATACTCATCATCATTCAGTGTTCTTTCTAAGAGTGCAGATCTGAGCTGTCTCCGGTCGTGGCGAGTCACGACGCTGGAGAACATGACCTGACCAAATAACTCTTCGAGTGTCATTTGGGATACTGACATGATAAACCTCCTAGTTGATTGAGACAGATAAAATTTTCACAGGCTGACTGTAGTCCTAATTATGCTCTTTGCCAGCGACTTCACAGGCGATCGAAAACATTGACACGGTGTGATTTTTCGGCTAAAAATCTGTGACCGAGACTTTGATGCCCAGTGACTTGGATCTCTTAAATTTGTGATGCTTGTCACTAAAGTCAGAAGTCAGAGGGAAAAAGACCATCAAGCGCGATCGCCCTCAAAAACTCTCCATCCCGTCCTCACAGCTTTTCAACCTTATTTTTCCCTATGCCAATTTTCCAGCTAATTGAGGCATCGGTCAATAGTCGCCACAACCGACTCTGCCAACTCTTTCAGCGCGTAACCCCCCTCCAAACCAAAGGCGATGCGACGGGTGATTTGCAGGCAGTATCCGGTGAAAGTACCGAAATCTGACGGCATCAGAGTCATACTCGCCAGCGGATCGGACGCAGTAGCGTCATAACCAGCGCTGACAATCAACAAATCCGGTTCAAATTTGGACAAAAAAGGCACGACAAGAGATTCAAAGGCGCTCAGGTATTCAGCTATGCCACCGCCCGGATACAGGGGAATGTTCAGCACGTTCTCGTAGATGCCTCGCTCCTCGGCATCTCCTGTTCCCGGATAGCACGGAGATTGATGCAGGGAACAGTAGGCAATTTGGCGGCAGTTTTCCACCAAAGATTGAGTGCCGTTGCCGTGGTGCACGTCCCAGTCGAGGACAGCGACGCGGTTGATTCCCGGCTGTTCCAAGGCGTAGTGAGCAGCGATCGCAGCATTAGAAAACAAGCAAAAACCCATCGCGCGGGCGTTTTCGGCGTGGTGTCCCGGCGGCCTGGCCAGCACAAAAGCCGGTTCCCCCGCAGCCACCACTCGATCGACCCCATCGAGCCAAGCACTCGCCGCTAGCAGCGCTACATCGTAACTTTCAGCAGAAATCGGCGTATCGCCGTCGAGGTAGCCGCCTCCCCGATGAGCCAAATGTTCGATTTCTTTGATGTATCTTTGCGAGTGAACTTTTTTGATAGCCGAGAACAGTTGTTGTTCGCGCTGCGCCACTGGGGTAGGCAGTTGCCACTGAATTTGATCCGCCCAGGGAGCAGCTTTCAGAGCGTTGACGATCGCCGTTAAACGTTCTGGTCGCTCTGGGTGAAGCATTCCAGTCTTGTGCAGCAAGAAATCTTCGGAGTAGATGACGGGTAGCATCGGCTGATTTTAGATTTTAGATTTTAGATTTTAGATTTTTAGTTGGCTTTAAGAAGGCCTTCGGTTTTGTGAAATTAAAATTTCGATCGAGTAACCATTTTAATTTCTTATATGGGCGTCAAAAAAGTCACGAAAGCATGAAAGCCTTCAGCCTAAAAAAACCTTTCTAGCTTTTGCCAACTGCTGAAAAAATCACCAACTGACAAATTATCAATTGTGCTTGTTTCGTCCCTTAATTTTTCTGGCAACTTTCCCATAAAGTCAAAGGCAAATTGTGATATAATTTCAGGAGTAATTTGCAATATTTGGCAGCTCTACTGAATCCAAACCGATTTTATCGCATTTTTGAGATTTATAGCGGTCAAATTTAAATTTTTAACGGAGTTTTTCAACCTATGAGCACCTCTGAGTCGCGGATAATCCCGACGGATCTGGGTAATGAGATGTCCCGATCGTACTTGGAATACGCCATGAGCGTAATAGTCGGTCGGGCGCTACCAGATGCGAGGGACGGTCTCAAGCCCGTTCACCGACGCATTCTCTACGCTATGAACGAATTGGGCTTGACTCCCGATCGACCTTTCCGCAAATGCGCCCGCGTCGTGGGGGAGGTGCTGGGCAAGTATCACCCGCACGGAGATACAGCGGTTTACGACGCCCTGGTGCGGATGGCTCAGGATTTCTCCATGCGGGAACGCCTGATCAACGGCCACGGCAACTTCGGCTCCGTTGACAACGACCCGCCCGCTGCCATGCGGTACACCGAATGTCGCCTCACAGCTTTGACTAGCGACTCCATGCTGCGCGACATCGACTCGGAAACAGTTGATTTCGGCGACAACTTCGACGGTTCCCAGCAAGAACCCCTCGTACTCCCCGCACGCATCCCCCAAATTTTGCTCAACGGTTCCTCCGGGATTGCTGTAGGGATGGCAACCAACATTCCGCCGCACAATTTAGGGGAAATAATTGACGGTTTAGTAGCACTAATTCACAATCCAGCACTTACCGACCTGGAATTGATGCAGTACATCCCGGGCCCGGACTTTCCCACCGGAGGGCAAATTCTGGGCAGAGGTGGCATTCGCGATGCTTACACCACCGGGCGCGGTTCGATTACAATGCGCGGAGTCGCCGGCATTGAAACCATCGAACATCCCGGCCGCCCCGACAAAGAAGCAATTATTATCACCGAATTGCCTTACCAAACAAACAAAGCAGCGCTAATTGAGAAAATTGCCGAACTTGTCAACGACAAAAGATTAGATGGAATTTCCGACATTCGCGACGAAAGCGATAGAGACGGAATGCGGATCGTGATCGAACTCAAGCGCGACGCCTATCCCCGCGTCGTCCTCAACAACCTCTACAAACAAACACCCCTCCAAGCCAACTTTGGAGCCAATATGTTAGCGCTAGTAAACGGGGAACCCCAACTACTTACGCTCTCCCAATTCCTCAATGTCTTCCTAGACTTCCGCATTGAGACAATTACTCGCCGGACTCAATATGAGCTCCGCAAAGCAGAAGAACGCGACCACCTTCTGCAAGGCTTATTAATTGCCTTAGACAACTTAGATGCAATTATTCACCTAATTCGCGCCGCTGCCGACTCCGCAGCAGCGAAACAAGAATTGATGGATAATTATGGTCTTTCGGAACAGCAATCCGACGCAATTCTGCAAATGCAGCTCCGGCGTTTGACAGCATTAGAAGCGCAAAAGATTCAGCAAGAACACGAAGAACTGCGAGCTAAAATCGCCGATTTGGAAGATATCTTAGCGCGCCGGGAACGCATCTTAGAAATCGCCGAATTTGAAGCAGTCGAAATCCAAACCAAAATCGCCACTCCTAGGCGCAGCGTCATCGAACACGCCGAAGGAGAAATTGATGAAAGAGATTTAATTGCCAACGAACAAGCAATTATTCTGATCACAGAGCAAGGCTACATCAAGCGGATGCCTGTCAGCACTTTCGAGGCCCAAAGTCGCGCTACTCGCGGCAAAGCAGGCGCGAAAATGAAAGAAGACGACGGAGTAGAACATTTCCTTTCTTGTTGCGATCATGACAGCGTTTTGTTCTTCAGCGACAGGGGCGTAGTTTACTCTGTCAAAGCTTATCAAATTCCCATCTGTTCCCGGACGGCCCGCGGCACTCCCGTGGTGCAACTGTTGCCGATTCCTATAGAAGAAAAAATCACTTCTATGGTGTCAGTGACAGAATTCACCAGCGAAGAATACTTGGTAATGCTGACTCGCGGCGGCTACATCAAGAAAACCGCACTTTCCGCTTTTGGCAACATCCGCACTAATGGATTAATCGCGATTTCTCTAGAAGAAGGCGACCAACTGCGCTGGGTACGGAGAGCAAAAGTGGGTGACAGCATCATCATCGGTACGCGCCAAGGCATGGCAATTCATTTCCGCACCAATCACGAACAGTTGCGCCCAGTCGGCCGCGCGACGCGGGGTGTAAAATCAATGAAATTGCGATCGGGCGATGAGTTGATCAGTATGGACATTTTGCCCAGTTCAATTGTTGCCGAAATTGCTGAATTGGAAACTGAAGACTCGGAATTTGAGGGAGCTAATATTGCTCTATTAGAAACTGAAGATTCGGAATTTGAAGGGGCAGAACTTGCTGAATTGGAAACGGAAGATGCGGAATTGGAAGACGAAGAATTAGAACTGCAAGCCGAGGAAATTGAAGGCGAAGAAGCCGAAGAAATTCCGACAGTTAGCAGCGAAGTTCCTTCGGTGTTGGTAATCACCACCAACGGCTACGGCAAGCGGGTTCCAGTTTCTCAATTCCGCCTACAAAGACGGGCGGGCAAGGGATTGACGGCTACTAAATTTAAGTCGAAAAAGGGTAAGGATCAGGTAGCTGCGCTGCGAATTGTCAACGAAGATGACGAGTTGATGATCATTACCAACCGAGGTATTATTATCCGTCAGGCTGTGAGTGCAATTTCTACCCAATCGCGCACAGCAACGGGTGTGCGGGTGCAGCGGTTGGACGAGGATGATTCGATCGTAGCTGTGGCTTTAGTGCCGGCTGCTGGTGAAGAATCGATCGAAGAATCGGAATCTGAGGAAGTGGCAGAAGAGTCATAGGTTAATAGTTTGTAAGGTGCGCGCTGCGTACCTTACTGCTGAATGGTAAAAATGCGATCGTCTATTCCCGGTTTCTCCCTCCAAGACGGGTCAACATTTAATACTAATTGTGAAAAAATATCTGTAGGGACACGGCCTTGCCATGTCCGGCGCTTGAATCGTTGACAATCGATCCGATAATTGCTATAGCATAATAGAATCAAAAAATTAATAGCAAAAGTCTGTAAAAATGCCTTATTTAACAGCAGCAAACGACATCAAAGCACTCATCACTAAATTTTCCCAAGCTAAAATCCTGTGGGTTGACACAGAAATAGCAGACTATAAATCCAACCCCAGATTATCTCTGATTCAGGTGTTAGCTGACTCCACAGATTCTAGTGGAGATGCCACTTTTATACTTGATGTATTGGATAAACCAGAATTGGCAAAAGATTTCATTAACCAAATCATGGTAAATCCAGATATTGAAAAAGTATTGCACAACGCCAGCTATGACATCAGATTTCTAGGCAATGACGACGCTCAAAATGTCAGTTGCACATTGCAAATGGCGAGAAAGATTCCAGCTTACATTCTGCCCTTACCTAATCGACAACTCAAAACTTTAATAGAAACACTTTGCGGCATTGCTTATGTAGATAAAACAGAACAAAGCGGCGATTGGGCAAAGCGTCCTCTGACGCAGAAGCAGCTAGAATATGCCAAGATGGACGCGGTTTATTTAGCTGGAGTGCATCGCCGCCTGCTAGAAATTCTTGCCCAATGTTACCCCGAACCCGCAACGGAAAACTTGACAGCATTGGGCGAAAAATATCAGGAAATAGAATCTCAGTGGAAGCCACTAGATTCAGAAATCGCTGAAGTGAAAGAACGCCTTAAAGCAGGGATGCTAGCCCAAAAGCTCAAAGACAGTTCTTATTTTGAGCTTTCCAGTTCGATAACGATGAAAGTAGATTTTCTCACCCTGGCCAGACTGACGCAAACTGAGGGAATTGAGTTAAATTTTCCGGTAACGCTGACGAAAGAAATTCAAAAACAGTTAGGCAAACTCATCGCTCATCCATCTTTGGAAGTGGAGGATATTGCTAGTTTGCGGTTAAATTCTAATGTACAGCAACGGCGGAAATCTACTAAGAAAATTGCGCCGGAACCGGAGAGTGATGATTTAACTGCATTGGGTGAAAGGTACAAAGAAATTTTGCCTGAATGGAAGTTGCTGGATTCAGAAGTTGAGCATCTCAAAGAACGAATTAAAAAAGCAATGTTGGTGCAAAATGAGGAAAATACTCCCCATTTTAAGTTATCCAGTTCCTCAATTTTGAAGGTAGATTTTGCTAGCTTGGCAAAACTTGCCCTATCTGTGGGAGTTGAGTTAGATTTTATGGTGACGCTGACTCAATACATCCAAAAGCGGTTAGGGGAAGCAATTAACAAAATTGATGTGCAAATTGAGTATCTTACGAGTTGGCGGATGACGGCTAAGACTATGGAAGAGGAAGATGATGATGAAATCCCTTTTTAACTACTAAAATATGACGTTTCCTCTCATTTTTCTGTGTTATCAAGGGTTTGGGAGCGCGAGAAAGAGGTCTAGGAACAAGACCGCATAATAATGGTTGCAGCCTGTCTACCCTGTTGATAAAAGCGACGTTTATTACGAGTTAAATTCATTAACTGTTGTACAGATTCAGAATATTTATCCAAATAATTCACCCAGTCCTCTCCATCTTGCGCCAACGCATCCATGTAATCCGTCTGTGGTATTTTTTGCTTTGTTCTTTAGGTGGAACTTCCCCCTTTGGGGCCGGGCTGTTTCATTCGACCTAGGGGCAAACCCCCCGTGGTTGCCCCGATATTTGAAACACCGATTCCCTCGTCCGTGGAGGGGGTAGGCACGGGGGCACTACCCCTACAAAACGATGATTTCCCTGAGAATGAAACAGCCCTACCTGCAGCCAAGTCCGATCGCCGAGACTTCCAAATTGCTGTTTCCAAGTTTGCGCGTTTGCATGATTAGTCCTTCGAGGTTCCACCTGGGTTATTCAGATTTAAGGGATGCCATATCGATACAGAAGCGGTATTTCACATCGGACTTGAGCAGTCTTTCGTAGGCTTCATTGACCTTCTGGATGGGGATGACTTCAACATCGGCGGTGATGTTATGTTCGCCGCAGAAGTCGAGCATCTCCTGGGTTTCCGCGATGCCGCCGATGTTAGAGCCGGAGAGACTGCGGCGGGCCATGATCAGGCTGAATGCCGCGACCTCCAGGGGCTTCTCAGGTGCGCCGACAAGGGTGATGTTGCCGTCGAGGCGAAGCAGGTTGAGATAGGCGTTGATGTCGTGATTGGCGGAGACGGTATCGAGAATGAAATCGAAGCTGCCAGCGTGCTTTTGCATTTCGTCGGCATTGCGGGAGACGACCACTTCGTCGGCACCGAGGCGCAGCGCGTCTTCCTTTTTGTTGGGCGAGGTGGTGAAAACGACGACGTGGGCTCCGAATGCACGGGCGAACTTCACACCCATGTGGCCTAGCCCGCCGATACCAACCACGCCGACCTTCTTGCCCTTGGTGACACCCCAGTGGCGCAGAGGCGAGTAGGTTGTGATTCCGGCGCACAGGAGTGGCGCGACTCCAGGGAGATCGAGGTTGGTGGGAACGCGCAGAACGAAGCGTTCATCGACGACGATGCTATCGGAGTAACCACCATAGGTGACACCTCCAAGGTGCTTGTCCGGGGAGTTGTAGGTGAGGGTCAGGTTCGGGCAGAACTGTTCAAGTCCTGTTTTGCAATTGGGACAGGTTCCATCCGAATCAACCATGCAGCCGACTCCTGCCAGATCGCCAGGCTTGTACTTCGTCACTGCCGAGCCAACCTGAGTGACCCGTCCCACCATCTCATGACCGGGAACGATCGGGTAGGTAGTAGACATGAAGTCGCTCCACTCATTACGCACCGAATGGACATCGGAGTGACAGATGCCGCAGAAGAGGATTTCGATCTGAACGTCGTGTTCGGTTGGATCGCGCCGTGCGATCGTGTCGGAGGCTAGCGGTGATGTTGCACTGGCTGCGGAATAAGCTTTCGTGTTGTACATGGGTTGATGCTCCTATTTGTTTACTTTTGGTGCCTGGTATTGTTCGTCGCTGGTCTTTTCCATCCAGTCCAGGGGCTTGCCGTCGAGTACCTCCTGAGTGGCGATATGAGTCATCGCCGTTGGCGGTGAAGGTGACGATGGCGACAATGCTTTGTTGTCTATGCGTTTAGGGTTCGATCGGGTTGGCGGCGAACATCACTGCACCGTTTGGCCGCCATCGATGACCAGGGCGTGCCCAATGACGAAGCCAGCCGCGTCGGAGCACAGCCAGAGGACAGCCTCCGCGATCTCCTCGGGCTTGCCCATCCGTCCGACCGGCTCCTCGGCAATCACCTTGGCGCGCCCTTCGTCCGTGTCGCCGGTGAAGCGACCCATCATCGGGGTGTCGATGTAGCCGGGACACACGGCGTTGACGCGGATGTTCTGCGCGGCGTAGTCGAGGGCTGCTGCCTTGGTCAGTCCGATCACGCCATGTTTCGCGGCGGTGTACGCGGGGCTGCCCTTGATGCCGATGATTCCCGCGCCCGATGACGTGTTGACGATCGCGCCGCCTCCCTGCTTGAGGATCAGCGGGATCTGGTGCTTCATGCACAGGAAAACGCCGCGGAGGTTGATGTCGATAATCCGGTTCCACTCCTCCTCCTCGTACTCGGCGGTCGGAGCTGCCTTCCTCGGCTCGATGCCCGCGTTGTTGAAGGCGAAGTCCAGCCGCCCGAAAGCCTCAACGGTCTTGTCCAGAGCCGCCTTCACGTCCTCGGTTCGCGTCACATCACACTTGACGGCGATCGCCCGACCGCCAAGCTCTTCGATCGTGTGAACTGTTTCTTGATTGCCCTGTTCTGAGATGTCAGCGACCACCACGCTGGCACCTTCACGGGCAAACGCCAGCGCCGTAGCTCGACCGATGCCGCTCGCTCCTCCGGTCACAAACGCAACCTTTCCTGTGTAGCTTCCATTCTCGTTCCTTGTCATTTTTTACTCCTTTGGGTGTTGCCCATTAGGGAAGCCTTTAAACGTGACACTGGCACCAAGTGTGCGTGCTCGATCGTGCGCCTCGAACAGGGGGTCAATGCGGACAGTGCCGGTAAAATACTCAGCCGGTCCTTTGGCCGAAGGCTGTGAGCCACTTCGTTTAATGTCCATTTCTTAATTCCTTCACTTGATGCCATTTCGGTGGCTGTCCCAATCGTAGAAATTGAGCACTTATTGCTTCTCTATCAATAGGGATGGATTTTTTAATAAGCAAGGTTAGCTTTGATGGCATTTTGGTTGTCACTCAGCAGGTTTATTGCCCAATCAAAACTGAGTTTTTTCTTAAATAAAAGTCCAGAATGCTTACAATTTGCCGGAACCATTTTTCATTGCTTTAGCTTCATTCTAAGAATCCTCAAGGCCAAGCAATAGAACGATCGTCTAAGATTGTTGTACAATCCTGCAAACTTAGAAACGAACGCTGCCAAAACGAGTGAAAAGTCCGCTAGGTCGTTAATGAACGACCAGCAGGCTAAGCCCGAGGCAGATAGAGCGCAAGCCCACAGAAACGAACTGACGAATAGCCTATTGCACAGGCTATTCGTCAGTCATTAGTCATTAGTCATTCGTCATTCGTCATTCGTCAACAGTCAACAGCCAACAGTCAACAATAATTCCGGTTGCACCGGAATTGATATGAGTCCATTGGATGTGCCTCTGCTGGATGTGACTATAGCTATTCATTGCTAGTTTCAACCGAACTCAGCGCCGCTTTGAGGGTATGCCAAGCCAAAGTTGCACACTTAACCCGCATCGGATATCGGGAAACACCTTGCATGATATTGAGTTTCTCCAACGGAGGCTCAAACTGAGTATTTCCCGCTACCATCTCGCGGAACTCTTCTACCATTAAAAGCACCTGTGAAATAGTTTTACCTTTGATAGCGATCGCCATTAAGTCAGCAGAAGCAAGGCACAAAGCACAACCTGCACCTTCAAATTTAATGTCTGCAATTTTACTTTCTGCTTCATCTAGTAGCAGCGTTAAATCAACCACATCACCGCAATAGGGATTTTCTCCTCGGTGTTGACGATGTACAGGGTTAGTTTTTCCTTTGTTTTGCGGTTTTGTGGCGTGTGTCAAAATTATTTGTTGGTAAATTTGGCGATCGTTAGTTTTCATAATTTATTCACTGTTTAAAATTCTTTAATAGCAACTGCTTGTAATCGTCGGGCGTATCAATATCAATCGCTGCTTCTGGTATTAGCAGAATCAATCCTCTATCTATATATTTTTGGATTAACGCTTTTGCACCTTTATCTCCTTCAAGCTGCATCAGTTCGGGAAATAAGGCCTTGCTAAACAGGGCAGGTACACCTGTAGTTTCGTTATACTTTGAGGCAATAATTACTTTTTGCGTTTCTTGATAAGACTGAATCAATTGATTAAAAATCTGGGGAGAAACTAGCGGCTGATCTGCAAGTGAGATGATAACTGCATCAAGTTTAGAGTTAGTTTTCAGTAGCATACTCATACCAGCGCGAATAGAAGAAGACATTCCCTCTTGCCATTGGGAGTTCTCTACAACTTGCACTGCCTTTGGCATTAGTTCCGGTTTAATTTGTTCTACATAAGCTCCCAGGACTACTATGATAGGTTGGCTCATAGAAGCTAAGGCAACTTCAACCGCATGGAGTATCAGGCTGCGTCCTTGATAAGAAAGCAATTGTTTTGGTCTTCCCATGCGGGTTGCAGCTCCAGCAGCGAGAATAATTAGACCAATTTTAAATACCATACCCAAGTTTTGAATTTTTGATTATTAAGAACATACCCGTATTAGCCATTAATTATTTGATTATTGACTATTGATTGAATCATGAATTGGTACAGTGCGATTTCTTAAAAAACCACCTTGATGCTTTGCTGTTACTGCTTGAATTTCGGCGATAATCGCCAGAGCAATCTCTTCGGAATTATCTGCCCCAATGTCGAGTCCCACCGGACTATATAAATTTTGTTGCTGTTGTGGAGTCGGGATAACTCCTTCTTCTTGTAGTTCTTGCAATAATCGGGCTGTTCTTTTCTTAGGGCCAAGTACACCTAAGTATTTTAAGCCAGAAGGCAATAACACTCTCAGCAATTCCAGGTCGTCTAAATAATTATGAGTCATAACTACAGCAACAGTACGCTCATCTATCTCGATGTTTTTTAATACATCCTCAGGAGAACAAAATTTAACTCGATCGGCTTCTTGAAAACGCTTTCGGCTTGCTTCCCGTTGGCGGTTATCAACTACAGTAATATGCCACCCTAACTGTTTGCCAAAGCGAACAACGGGAAGAACGTCATACCCAGCACCCAAAATTACCAGCGACAGCGGCGGCCCAATGACTTGAATAAAAACTTCAACTTTCCCGCCTGTTAACTGATATTGTTTCCCTACCGAGGTTTTGTGTTGAAGTGCTGCTTGTGTATCCCTTAAAACCGCTGCTGCTAATTCCTCATCGCTGATGTGGTTGATGATATCTGAATTTAGTAGCAAGCGATCGCCTATTTGAGATTTGCTTTCACCCTCTATATTAAATACAGTTGCAATAGCACTCTCAAACCGAGCATCAAGGCATTTGTGGACAAAACTAATTTGGTTCGGCTCGTTTACTGGCAAGGATTCAATCAAAACATAAGCAATGCCTTGACAGCCAAGCCCCAATCCCCAAATTAAATCTTCCTCGGAGGTGGAGTCATACTTAACCACACAAGGCCTACCAGTGTTCATTACCTGCTGTGCTTTCTCAAATACATCACTTTCCAAACAGCCACCGCTAATTGCACCTACTATCAAGCCATCTGCACTCATCAACATTCGCGCACCAGGTCGGCGATAAGTTGAACCTTCCACTTTAACTAAAGTTGCCAAGGCTAGCTTTTTCGTGGTGTCTTTTACTTGCTCTAAAGCAGCCTTAATATCGTGTATTTCTTTCATTGCTCAGCCTAAAAATTTTTGTATCTCACTGTTTAAGTTTGATTATAAAGACTTCAGCATAAAGGACGATATAACGATACTTGCAAGTTGTTGTACAATCCTGCAAAATTCTTCTTCTAAACTAATCAGGGGACGAGCGTGTAAAGCTTTGGTGTGAAGACTTTTAGCTTACTTGCTTGTCCCTTTCTTATCCCGAACTCACGTTACATATAAATCGCACGGCTCAGACGAACCCCGAAATCGGCATCCGGATTTGTCGTGGCGTCACCAAGCCGTTCTTGCATTACTGCAACTGCCAAGTCCCGGCGCTTTGGCGATCGTGATGCGTCGGCAGATGCCAGCGCTGCCGCCATCTGTTCGCGCGTGAGATCGGTGCAATAGCAGGGCGTGCCTGGTTGCTGACGCCACGAATCGGCGATCGTGCCGGCGTCGAAAGCATCAAGCCCGGTGTCTTCGACGAGCGCCATCGCCACGGAGCGATCGTTCTCGCGGTCAGCAGCTACAGGGAGGGCGATACGGTCAGGGCTTCCAGCAGGCTTGCCCAAGGTGGCGAAGGAGCCAGACCCGATCGCGTTCCACGCCTTGGCGATCCGCCGGCCTAGCTGTTCGGCCACCCAGAGGCTCTCAACCTGCCCGGCCTCGATAGCATCGATCTTGTCGTCGCGGTGGGGATAGTAATTAGACGTGTCGATCACGACTGTCTCGGCTGGTAGGTTGGCGATTAGCGGCGCGATTGTGGGAATGCGGTTGAGAGGGATCGAGAGGATCACCGCGTCAACGTCCTCCACCGCTTCAGCGGTCGAGACCGCGCGTGCGCCGAAAGCCAGCACATCGGCCTCGATGGTCTCTGGGCCGCGAGAGTTGGCCACCTTCACGTCATGTCCGGCCGCACTGAGTTTGCGTGCCAAAGTCTTCCCGATATGGCCAGTGCCTAAGATTCCGATGTTCAATTTCTTCGTGTCAACCATGATAAATAATCCTTTTACGGAGTTGTTTGACGGGGTATTGCCAGCCCGTTCAACGTGTCGCGAAGCTCGGCAAGGTCTTCATCGGAGAGACGGCAGGCCGTCTCGATCTTTTCAGGGATCGAGCACGCTGCCTCGCGGAGTGCCTCGCCCGCTTCTGTCAGCTCGATAAGAACGCGGCGTTCGTCCTGTTGGTCACGGGTGCGCGTCACCAACCCCGCGCTCTCAAGGCGCTTTAAGAGGGGCGTCAAGGTTCCGTTATCCATACCGAGTTCTTGCCCTACTTCCCCAACAGTGCGCGGGGTGCCCTCGTAGAGAGCCAGCATGACCAGAAACTGAGGATAGGTCAGGCCCAAAGGCTCAAGAAAGGGCCGATGAAGCCTAATGACCCGGTTCGACGCACTATAGAGGGCAAACGAAAGCTGCCTCCCCACGTGTCGCCGTTGGTTGATGTTCGAGTTGTTATCCATTTTAAAATCCAGTCAACCACTATTATATAGCGCACTACATAATAGGTCAATACCTATAATTCACTTTTTTCTGGACCTGTCTTGCACCCATTCCCATGCGTTGCACCAAGGCGACGGTACGAAGATTCTTCCACACTGCCCACCGTTGCCAGCGCGCACCGTTCCCCCTGACCTTCGCGTAGGCGATCGCCTCGACTACCGCTGTCACTTCATTCCTCAAATGACCTCACTCAAAGCAGCTTGTCCGGCGTAATCGGCAGATCCCTGATGCGTTTGCCCGTGGCATGAAAGACAGCGTTGGCAATCGCCGCCGGGATGCCGACCATGCCGAGTTCGCCCATGCCCTTGACACCGAGCGGATTGACGACTTTATCCTCCTCCTCAACGAATATCGTATCGATCTCCAAGACATCGGCATTAACCGGCACGTGATAGTGCTGCAAATTCGGATTCATAATCCGCCCGTAACGGTGGTCGATTTCAGTCGCCTCTTGCAGCGCCATACCAATGCCCCAGACAAAGCCGCCGATTTCCTGACTGTGCGAGGCCTTCGGATTCATGATCTTGCCGCAGGCGCTCACTTCAATGGCGCGCGTAACCTGGACAGTCCCCACATCCGGATCGACCTTCACTTCAATAAACTGCGCGCCGTGGGCCAACGTCGCATACTTCTCGCGCTCCTCTGAGGGACGCGACTCGAATGTTTCCGTGATTGCGGTGAGATTATTACGCTTCATCACTGCGGAGATGTTGACCAAACGCGACGGGTCGCTTTTTAGTTGCAGTTGCCCGTCGAGCATTTCGACATCCGAGGAGGCAGCCCCCTTGAGCGGAGAATTCGCTTCCTGGTTCGCCAGCGCCAGCAACTTCGTGCCGATCGCCAGAGCCGCCCCGCGCACCGCCGAGCCGACGCTCGCCGTCGTCCAAGAGCCCCCCTGCGACGGTGACCGAGGGAACTTCGTGTCCCCGAGTTCAAATTTCACCTGCTCCAACTTCAGCCCCAGATACTCGGCAGCGATCATGGTCATCACGGTGTAGGTGCCAGGTCCGATGTCGCTGGTCGCACTTGCGACTTTGGCCGTGCCGTCCACCCCCAGCGTGATCAGGGCCGCAGCAGGCATCTGGGAAGCGCCCCAGACGCCGGTCGCCATTCCCCAACCGACGAGTAGGCGTCCGTCACGCATCGATCGCGGCTCGAACTTGCGATTCTTCCAACCGAATTTTTCCGCGCCCAGCCGGTAGCACTCCCGCAACGCCTTACTCGAAAAAGGCTTGCCGCTCTCGGGGTCTACTTCGGCATAGTTGATCAGCCGAAGTTCGAGCGGGTCGATCCGCAGCGCGTAGGCCAGCTCGTCCATCGCACATTCGAGCGCGAACATCCCGCTAACGGCCCCCGGTGCGCGCATCCAGGTCGGGGTGGGGAGGTCCGTGTCGGTAATCTTCAGCGGCGCGTAGAGATTCGGGCACGCGTAGACTTGGCGCGTAAAACCCGTGGTGTCGTCTGAGAACTCCTCGAGGGTGGAGGTGTTGTGCACGGCTTCATGAATAATCGCCGAGAGCTTTCCCGATCGCTCCGCGCCGAGCGCGATCTTCTGAATCGTGTGCGGACGATAACCGTGGCCAGTGAACATTTGCGTGCGCGTATAGACAACCTTGACTGGGCGCCTGAGTTCGCGGGCTGCCATCGCTGTCAGCGCCGGATAATAGTTCGGGCGCAGCGACGATCCAAACGCCCCGCCGACGAAGGGCGACACCACACTCACGTTTTCCTCGGGCAGGCCGAAGCTCGAAGCCAAATGTGTCCGCACGGTATAGACCCCCTGCGTCTTGTCGAAGACCGTTAGCTTGTCGCCTTGCCAGACCGCGATCGCCGCGTGCGGCTCCATGGGGTTGTGGTGCTCGATCGGGATGCGGTACTCGGCCTCTACCTTCACGGCCGCTGTACGCATCGCCTCTTCGGGATTACCGCGCGGCTTCGGAGCAGGCCCTTTAGTGGGGACGCGCGCGATCGCGCGCACCGCCTCAGTGTCGGTCGTGTGCTGCTGTGAGTTGTAGGAGACTTTAACCAGACGTGCCGCATAACGTGCCTGTTCGTATGTCTCGGCGACGACGAGTGCCACGGGCTGCATATTGAAGAAGATTTTGTCAGACTGGAGCGCCCGAAACGACTTGTCTTCCTCCTCCGTGGCGCGGGGCGGGGCCTGCTCCGTGGAAGACTTCGGACCAAGCTTCGGTGCGTTCAGGTGCGTGAAGACGCGAACTACGCCTGCTGCGCCTTCAGCCTCACCCGTGTCGATCGATTTAATCGTGCCCTTTGCCACGGTTCCCAGCACGATAAAACCGTAAGCGAGATTGGGAACCTGGAATTCCGCCGCGTATTTAGCCTTTCCCGTAACTTTGGCTGCACCGTCCACGCGGCTCATTTCTTTTCCGATGTATCTTGCCATTTCGTTTATCCTCCCTAATATCAAATCCGCCCTTCATCGTCCTGTATTCATCTCTCTGTTCTCTTCCTCTGCGTTCTCTGCGTTCTCTGCGGTTTAATCATTCCAATACAACCGGAATTGATATAATTAGGCCGCACCGCTCGTCAACGCTTGCTGCAAAGCCAGAACAATAGCGCGTTTTCCGAGTTCGACTTTATAACCGTTATGTTCAAGCGGTTTCGCATCTTTCAGAGCCGCTTCGGCAGCAGCCTGAAAAGTTGTTTCCGTCGCAGGTTTTCCAATCAGAACTCTTTCCGCTTCGGGTGAACGCCAAGGTTTATGCGCGACGCTGCCCAAAACAACACGTGCCTGTTTGATGGTGTTGCCGCTTGTTTCTAAAGCAGCAGCCACGGCAAGCAGTGCAAAAGCATAGGAAGCCCGATCGCGAACTTTTAGGTAATAAGACTTATTGGCGAAATTATTCTTCGGCATTTCGATCGCGACGATCAATTCCCCATGCTGAAGATTGTTATCTTTTTCAGGCGTGTTACCGGGCAAGCGATGAAAATCCTGGAGCGCGATTGTGCGTTCTTGCCCGTTCGTGCCGCGAATCCTCACTACCGCGTCCAGCGCATAAAGCGCATTCGCCATATCGCCCGGGTAAGTCGCCACGCATTTGTCGCTGTAGCCAAAAATGGCATGAATGCGATTGATCCCCTGAAGCGCTCCGCATCCGCTGCCGGGATCGCGTTTGTTGCAGGGCATAGCGATGTCGTAAAAATACTGGCAACGGGTGCGCTGCATTAAATTTCCCCCGTTGGTCGCCATATTGCGAAGCTGCGCGGAGGCGCCGGCTAAAATCGCCATTGACAGAAGCGGGTAATTTTGCCGGATGAGTGGATGGTTGGCCGTGTCGGTATTTTTGGCTAAGGCGCCGATCGAAATTCCGTTCGAGGTCGATCGAATTTCCGCCAGATTCAAACCTGAAATGTCAACAAGTTCGCTGGGACGCTCGACGTATTCTTTCATCAAATCAATCAAATTTGTCCCGCCTGCCAGAAACGTTGCCGTTTGATTCGCGGAAACGGTACGAACAGCGCTTGCCGCATCGGTGGCGCTGGAATATTTAAACGATTGCATCGGCTTTGCCCTCCTCGTTTAATGCAACGGCAATTTCTTCATCGCTGGCAAAATGCCAAGCCTGGGCTGTTTCGCGCCCGGACTGAACTTCTCTGATTGCCGCAACGATTCCCGGATACGCGCCGCAACGGCAAATGTTGCCGCTCATGCGTTCTCTGATTTCTTCATCAGAGAGACTTAAATTCTGCGTGCTCGTCCGCAAATTGTTAGTGACGTGACTCGCGTCACCGTTTTTGGCTTCCTCCAGCAGCGCCACGGCCGAACATATCTGCCCCGGCGTGCAGTAGCCGCACTGGAAGCCGTCGTGTTTGATGAACGCCGCCTGCATCGGATGAAGATTGTCGCCGTCAGCGATCCCTTCGATGGTCGTCACCTCTTTCCCCTCGCAGCTAGCGGCAAGTGTCAGACAAGAAAGCACGCGGCGCCCGTCAACGATCACCGTACAAGCGCCGCACTGTCCTTGATCGCATCCTTTTTTGGTGCCGGTCAATCCAAGTCTTTCGCGCAGGGTGTCGAGCAGCGCCATGCGCGAATCCACTTCCAGCCGTTGGGTCGAGCCGTTGATTTTCAAAAGAACCTTAACGGCGTTTTCAACCCCAGGGGTCTGGGCGAACACGGCGTCGGGCGCAGCGGCGAGCGTGGAAAAGGCCTCCTCTTTAGCCAGCAGGTGGAAGGCGAAGGTGCCGAGTAGGGCAGCCATGCTTTGCCCCAAGAATTTGCGGCGAGCAGCGCCGGTAATACCGAGTTGGTCGAGCAGTGTTTCTTCGTCCGCGCTGAGCTGCGAATCGCTCTCGGTTGAACTGAAATCTTTCCGTTCTTGATTATCGTCCATGATGCTCCTTGCAAAATTCTCAAACAATCCCTGGACAAGTGTTTGTTTTTCGCGCCGACTATTCTAACGGTCTGCACCCACCGCAGGCGCTTGTGTGCCTTCGCTCGGGCGTCCTGTGCTCTCGAAGACTTCCTTAGCCACGTCAATCGCGGTAACTGCGTTAGGCCAGCCCGCGTAAAACGCCAAGTGGGTAATGGTCTCGATCAACTCGTCTTGGGTCAGGCCATTTTCGCGGGCTTTGGCGAGGTGAAATCGAAGCTGGTCGGGACGGTTCATCGCGATCAGGGCGCTGACGGTCACCAGGCTGCGATCGCGCTTTGATAGCTGAGGACGTTCCCAGACATCACCAAATAGCACCTTGTCAGTGAGTTCAACCAACTTGGGGGCGATGTCGCCGAACGCTCTTTGGGCCGCCGTCGGTTGCACGCTGACAGCGGGGACGGAGCGTGCAGGCGCAGCGGATGGCGATCGTTGCGCCTGGACTGGCGTGCCGTACTGCTCGTCGCTGACCTGTTCCATCCAGTCGGTGTTCTTGCCGTCGAGCTGTTCCACGATCGAGATATGCGTCATTGGCGTATTTGGCGAGGCTCCGTGCCAGTGTTTCTGACCGGGCGGAATCCGGACGACATCTCCTGGCCGAATCTCCTCGACCGGTCCTCCCCAGCTCTGCACCCGCCCGACGCCCGCTGTCACGATCAGGGTCTGACCAAGCGGATGGGTGTGCCATGCCGATCGAGCACCAGGCTCAAATGTAACGTTGGCGCCAAACGTGTCTGCTGGATCCTCCGCCTCGAACAGAGGATCGACGCGCACCGAACCCGTGAAGTTTTCGGCTGGCCCCTTCCGCGAGGGCACAGAGCCGCTTCGCGTGATGTTGATTGTCTGCGAATCTTGCATTAGCGCGGTCTGGGGAGCACCGGACCCCTCGGCGGCTCCTGCCGGATTTGCTTGGGCCGAGGCCGAAGCGAGCAGAGAAAGCGATAGGACCGTTGCGGTGAGCAGTTTCATCGTTTGAATTCCTTTGGCTACCCCCAATTGTAGAGATCGAGCACTTATCGCTTCTCTATCAATAGGGATGAATTTTTTAAGAAGCAAGGTTCGCCTTGATGCCCTTTTGGTTATCAGTAGGGGAATCTCTTGCCCAATCAAAACTGAGTTTACTCTTGTATAAAAATCCAGACTGCTTACAAGAAGCCGAAATGGTTTTTCATTGCTTTGGCTTCATTCTAAGAATCCTCAACGGCAAGCAATAGAACGATCGTCTAAGATTGTTGTACAATCCTGCAAACTTAGAAATGAACGCTGCCAAACCGAGTGAAAAGCCCGATAGGTCGTTAATGAACGACCAGCAGGCAAAGCGCTTTGCAGATAGAGCGCAAGCCCACAGAGACGAACTGACCGAGCGGATTGCACAGGCGATTCGTCATGATGGGACGATCGAGCCGCTGAAAGGATTGCACTTCTACCACTCCTCCTCACCTTCGGAATGCGTTCATAGTGTGTCTATCCCTGCCTTTTGTGCGATCGCCCAGGGCAGCAAAGAAGTTCTTCTGGGCAACGATCGCTATCTGTACGACCCTTTGCATTATTTGCTGTCTACGGTAAAACTGCCGATTGCCAGCCAAATTCAGGAAGCGTCTAAGGCGCTACCGTACCTTGGCCTTCGCCTGGATCTCGACCCCACTCTTGTTGGTTCAGTCATGGTTGAGGCGGGCGATCCCTCACCACAAAGGGATGCCAATGTGAAAGCGATTAACGTAAGTCCGTTGGATGCAAATCTTTTGGACGCTGTGGTGCGGCTCGTCAGGCTTCTAGATTCCCCTGCTGAAGCTCATGTTCTGGCACCACTGATTAAGCGGGAAATCGTTTACCGACTCCTGATGGGAGAGCAAGGTGGTCGGCTGCGTCATATTGCTGTTCTGGGTGGCTCTACCCACCAAATTGCTAGAGCCGTCGATCGACTTCGTAAAGACTTTAACCAGCCGCTTCGGATTGAAAGCATCGCACGAGAGCTTGGAATGAGTGTATCGAGCTTCCACCATCACTTCAAGTCTGTCACTGCCATGAGTCCTTTGCAGTTCCAGAAGCAACTGCGGCTCCAGGAAGCTCGCCGTCTGATGCTGGGGCAAAACCTTGACGCTACCAGTGCTGCCTACCGTGTGGGTTATGACGATTCCTCCCACTTCAACCGAGAGTACAAGCGGCTCTTTGGTATACCACCGATGCGCGATATGGAGCGGCTGCGAGAAGCTGCTAGAGAGATTGCGAGTTCAACTTGACATCCTCAAGATGCCCTTAAGACGGTGGAAGATGAAGATGAGGAGATTCCGTTTTTAAGCCAGGACTAAGGCGAAGTGCCACACTTATAGCGGTTCTCAAGAAAGTGAGGTATGCCCTATGCCCTATGCCCTATGCACGTCGGGTACCTCATGTTACTGAGAAAGGCTATAAATCTACTTGTAAGGATTTAGTAGATTACCTGCCTCCTGCCGACACTCCTCAATATAATTTTTTAAAGTAGCTAGGGAGTTCTCAAGTGTTGATTTAAGCCCTGAACCAAAAACACTCTTAATTGCTGTATCACATTCTCGAACAGGAACAATGAGATCCTTAATAGTCTCAAAGCCATCGGCTTCAATATTTCTGAGAACAAGTTGCTCTAAGCACCATAATCTATGCTTGAGAGATTCTTGAATGATAGGTAAGTTAACTTTTGCTAAGGCTTTGATGAATCTTTTATCTCCAGTAAAAATCTGAGCAGATTTATCTTTTTGGATGATTTGTATAGCATGACTTGTGAGAATGGCTTCACCTTGATCGATATTTTCAATATTGGATAATTGGATAAAAATTTCTTGGTCAATATCAGATTCAGATATTTTTGGTAAAGTCTTAGTAAGGTAAAGAACTTGTTTATAATTAATCAAAGCATCTTCGGGTTTTCGACTTCTACCTCTTTTAAATTTTTCCCAATCGCCTTCAAATTTATATTGTGCCGTCTTTAGAATATTAACTTGCTCAGAACTAGCATCAAATAATTGAAGAGTCTTATCGAATAGCTGGAATGTAGCAAGCTTTTTGATGATGTCATTATCAATGCAATAGATACAAGCAGACAAAGCTATTCTCCTAAAATCTGGTCTAAGTAATCAGCATTATCGTCACTTAATTCCTCCCAATTTAGATGCTGATCTAAAAATTTGTTAATAGTCTTGTGTCCTTCTTTAGCAGGATGGATTAATTTTACACATCCCATAGACAATGCAAAATCTTTATTATACCAGCCATAATTTAAAGCTAATGCACATGGATCAATAGTTGAGTCACTTTGAAGAAGTTGAATAATTTTATTCTTTAGGTCTTCTGCATTCTTAAATTTTTTGTGACCGACGGAGTTGTCAAAACTGTTGACTAGCAGTTTAACTGCAAACTGATTGCTATCTCTTTCTTCTTGATCATCACAGTCTTGCTTAATATCATCATCAATCAAAATACCTTCTTGAATATGAGCAAGGGCGAGATGACCCAGTTCATGGGCAAGATCGAATGCTAGACATACGGGTTGTGTATTACCACTACTCAAGACAATCACCGGATGATCGGCTTGCCATTGGATCATGCCTCTAATTTTGCGGGTATTTTTAGGGTAATCCTTAAAATAGACAACAGCGATACCATGTTCCCAACAGTAATCGAGCAAGCTTTCTAAAGTGACTTGAGAATGTTTGGCAACTATCTCTGAACGAACTTGATGAGGATCGGATGGGATGGGCTGAAATTCGAGCTTTATAGTATCAGCGACGACTTCCGCAACCCGTGAGGCAAGTTGATGGGCAACATCAGGTACGTCTGCTTTATCCTGTTGATGGTACTTGAACTTGGTACGGAGTAAGGGCTTAAACTGAGGATTCTGATCCTCGGCTAAAAGACTCTTGAGGTCTAGGTGCAGACGTTGGGCAATATGACCAGCAGCCTCTAGGACGGCGACGGGTTTATTGTCTAGTTCTTCATTCCACCAACTGGGCAAACCTTTTTCTCGAACGAAAGGTTTTGGGAAACCGATCGCCGAGAGTTTTTTATAGAGAACAGACATTGATAATGTTTGTGTCATTGGCTTGCCCTCCGTATGAGAATTTGCATAATATCATTGTAACCTAATTGCAGATAATTTAGCTACTAGATTTTTTATAGAGCGTTGTTCTCTATCCTACCAGAGAATAAACTTTCGCAAAAGCAACACCAAAGGAAAGTTACAAACCCGAACGATTCCGCTCCTTTCGTCTTGGCAACCTAACACTTGTCCCATCTACCTATTTCCTAGTCGCCACCGCTGCGCCTTTGCGGTTTATTTCAATCAACCATATTTAACCAAGGTGGGCATTATTTGCCCACCCTAATTCCTACTTCCCTACCGTGAAATACTCATTCTTAGCATACACGCTAATAATGCAGTCTCCCACTTCAAAAAACATCCCCTCTTGCTCATCTTTAGAAAATTGCAAGTTGCCGTATTTAGAATTAATTTCCTCAGCAGCCGCCGCTTTTGCCTCCATTTCATCCGGGATAAGTCCGGTAGAACCGATATAGAAAACCAGCGGTGAAACTTTTTCGCTGTACACTTTTTCGGCATAAGCTTCCAGTCGCTCATTCGCATTAGCTAAAGCAGCGACAAATTCGTCTCGATTGACATCTTCTCCCTGCCATTTCGCTTGCAAAAGGCGCAGCAAACTATCTGCACCAACTTTGGCTAAAGTAGCGCTAACAATTCCGTTATCCTCCAACCCCAAAAACTCATCGAAAATCAGTTTCATCAAGTCGTCAACTTTGGTGATTTTTGTTCGGGATGACAGCGTTTTGTGTGCGAAGACAACAGGCTCATCTAACGTGATGTCAAATGTCGGTTTGGCTAACTTTTCGCCCGTGTTTTTGTGGTAAACTTCATAAAGGCGATCGAGAAATTTGTTGGCAGAGTGCAATTTGCCGAAGTTGAGGATGTTTTTGCTGCCGATGTCGATTTTGTAGCTGACTCGCGAATCTACTGAACCGTTGGCGATCGCACTTTTTAAATCTGTGTATTCCGTCGTCGTCGGAAAATTGATGTAAAGGCTTTTTGACAGATAATGCTGTTTCAATTCTTCCAATTGTTCCGCTGTGTAAGCCTCGGATTCTTCCTTCAAATGAGCCGAGAGAATGCTGGAGAGAATTTTGATTTCTGCGAGTTCCTCAAACACTCCGTCAAGGCTGCCGTAACGCCCGTCAAAAGGCACGAGAGGCAAAGTCTCTAACTTAATATCGTACTCTGAACGGAAGTCAAATTCTTGCACAGGCAAACCGTCTTTTTCAAGGACACCGCATTTTTTGAGCAAATCAAACACTGGTTTGCTGCTGATTTTGGTTCGTAGCGACTTAATATTAACTTCGCCGTCGCTGACAATGGTATAATTGTTGAAAGTATTGAGGTCTGTAACTAGAATTCCCGCGACTTCTGCGATTAAAATTTCATCCTCAACTTTTACCAGCTTAGCTTTGCGGGTAATCAGCATATTGATGGTAGCGGTATTTTGATTGATGGCAAATGAACCCATTTGCACGTATTCGCCACCATCTAAGAATTCAGTTTTCAGCCAAGGCTTGACAAGGTTGCCGTTTTCGTCTCGCTTTCCCTCAATTCGCTTCAAACCTTTTCGCTGATAATTTTCTTGCAAGTGTTTCAAGTTGATGATGATGCTGTTGCTGTTTTCCTCCAATATCTTGATTAACTCCAGCAGGGAAATTTTATCGCTGACTTTTACCCGATCGCCAATTTCATGATTTTTCAACACCTCAGGCGCAAAAACAGCCTCTTCCAAATCTTCGGTAAACTCGGCTATTTGGGCATTTGTCAAAGCTTTCGCGTGTTTTTCCGTCAAAGTAGCGTCGAAGGTACTCACCAGCGCATACTTAGCCGTATTTAAATTGCCGTCAGCGAGGTTAGCTTTCGCAAAAGCCAACACCGACTCATCAGTTTGAGCAACGGGAACATCTAGTTTGTCATACTCATCTTTGGCGACTTTCTGATATTTGTAAAAGAGTCCCCGATCGTCTGCTTTCAGCCCGCAGATTTTCAGCGTGCTCGATGAACCGTTGATTTTCTTGCCGCTTTTGGAAACAAAAACTTGATAATCATATTCCTTAATTAACGGTTCTTCCAGCGCAGGTGCAACGGAACTGCCTAACAGTTTTGTGCTGTCGTAAAGAGCATCATAAACCATTTTGACTTCGCCAGCGCGGATGCAATTACCCGATAATGTGTTGGCGATTTTGGATAGCAGTTTGAAGTCAGCAGAGGCATAGGATATCGTGTTGGCAAACACATCCATATCTTTTAGTTCTTCGCAAATTTCCCCTAGTTTTGCAGCTTCCGAATTGGCACTGGGGTCATTTGCATAGCCGTCTGTGTGCAAATTGATCGCTGTCATTTCTCCCGCTTTAACCAGAGATTTAGCGAGTTGCATCGACTGCGATATGCAGGTACTGCCAGCCGTGTGGATTTTTTGAATTTCTTTGATGTAGTGAGAGTCAAACTTCAGCACTTCTTGAATGGGAATTCGCTGGAAATGACAAATTACGTCCCCATTGCTAGCATAGGAAATTAGGCTGACAATTAGCTGGTAATTGTTGTATTCGTCTAAGGTCAAAAGCTTGATTAGGGTTTCTTTCAGCGGTTCTAACTCATAATACATTGAGCCGGAACGGTCGATGATGATAATGCTGTGAGCGACGGATTTTTCTGGGATATCACCGGGCTTTCTTTCTAAATTAATGCGATCGACTAGATAGAATGCCTTTGCGTTTCCGGCAAAATTGTAGAGGGTAAACTTGGTACGAGTATTGGAGGCTGCTTGGCTGCTGGAACTTTTGACTTGAGATGATTGTTTTGCTTGCCGTGCCATAGTTTTCACCTATGTTGACTTATTCATCAAGTTAAGCATGACACGCGCTTCTGTGGATGTCAAGGCCTGTCTGGAAAATTATCTGCGAGGCTGAATAATCATTAATATTGAGCGCTGCGGTGCAAGGGAAAACTGCGGCGGTAGGGTAAAGGTGGGCTTTTTTGGCAAAAGTAGTGGATCTGCGTAAATATTTAGTAAAGATTTAGCCAATCATGCTTTATTTAGAAAATCCGCTGCTCGAACTTTATCTAAATCTAATCGGATGGGTGGCGTTCGGATTCATTCTCGGCCGCCTGCTACCGAGAAGCTATTCTACATATTTAGCCAAGTTTCTTTTCTTCTTTGGCACCCCATTGAGCATTGTTGCTTTTATCCGCAGCGCCAATTTGTCGGGCGCTATTTGGATGGCGCCGCTGATAGCTTGGGCGGCAATTCTAGCAGGTGGAGGACTCGCTTGGATTTTGATAAATTTCGGTGTCGGCGAGGAACGTTTCAAGAGTCTTAATCCGATCGCCCAAAATAGCCCGGAACACACTACCGCTTGGAGTTTGCCCACTCAAGGCAGCTTCTTATTGGCAACGATGGTGGGTAATACGGGTTTTTTAGGCATTCCCGTCACCTTGTCCTTATTAGGCTCGGAACACTTTGCCTGGGCGTTGTTTTACGACTTGCTAGGCACTACCATGGGAATCAATATACTGGGAGTTGCTATTGCTTCTCACTGCGGTAAAAGCGATCGCCCTCAGAGTTGGTTAATTCCCCTGCAGGCAATTTTTCAGAATCCGGGAATGTGGGCTTTTGGTCTAGGATTTATCTCGCGCAGCTTGCCGCTGTCGGCACAAATCGCAGAATTGTTAACAACAGGCGCTTGGACTGTAATTACTTTAGCTTTAATTACGATCGGGATGCAGTTGAGCAAGTTGAATTCCTTGCACAACCTCAAACAAGTTTTGGTTTGTCTGGCGATTAAAATGCTGTTAATTCCCTTGGTAATTGGCACGGGATTAACGTTTTTTGGGATCGCGGGCGCGCCGCGACTTGTGCTAGTGCTGCAAATGGCAATGCCTCCTGCTTTTGGTACTACATTGCTGGCTGAAGCTTTCAATCTCGATCGCGAATTAGCCGTAACTGCGATCGGCCTCGGCTGCGTTAGTTTATTATTCACTATTCCAATATGGATGAGGCTATTTAATTTTTAATAAAAATAGGATTTGGTAAGTTTAAAAAGTGTATTATTTCAGTGATCCCAATCACAAATGTTGAGCGCTCTATGTCATATTAATTTAACAACCACTGGACTGCGAAACTGTATTGGCTTCTGCTAATGTGGAAATAGCCGGCGGAGGACGGGAAGAATAAAAGTATGGCAAGTATAAATTTTACATTGACAGGTTATCAAATTCTCGATCGCATTTACTCAGGAACTCGCACCCTAGTTTATCGAGCTTTCCGCACTGGCGACCAAAAACCGGTCGCCATCAAAGTCTTGCGGAGTCAGTATCCCAGCTTCAGCGAACTGGTGGAATTTCGCAATCAGTACACCATCGCCAAAAACCTCAACTTGCCCGGAATCATCCAAACCTACAGCTTGGAAACCTACCAAAACAGCTATGCGTTGGTAATGGAAGACTTTGGGGGAATTTCTCTGAAGGAGTGGACGGAAAAAAGGGAAACTCGGTCGTCTTTGATGGAGTTTTTGCAAGTGGGTATCGACCTGAGCAATATATTAGATATACTCTACCGCCACCGGATAATTCATAAAGACATTAAACCCGCCAATATTTTAATTCATCCACAAACAAAACAAGTCAAACTCATTGATTTTAGTATTGCATCTTTGCTACCAAGGGAAACTCAAACCTTGATGAATCCTAACCTGCTGGAAGGGACACTCGGCTATTTGTCTCCTGAACAAACGGGAAGGATGAATCGCGGCATAGACTACCGCAGTGACTTTTACTCTTTGGGCGTGACTTTTTACGAATTGCTGGCGGGACGATTGCCGTTTCAATCCAACGATGTGATGGAATTAGTACACTCTCATATTGCCAAGCAACCGCCATCACTGCATCAAATCAATCCTGAAATCCCGCCTGTACTTTCGGAGATTGTCAGCAAATTAATGGGGAAAAATGCCGAAGACCGCTATCAGAGTGCGTTGGGGCTGAAATTCGATTTAGAATGTTGTTTGGATCAACTGGAAGAAAACGGTAGGATAAAGAGTTTTGCGATCGCGCAGAGGGATGTCGGCGATCGATTCATTATACCAGAAAAACTCTATGGTCGCGAAACTGAAGTAGAAACCCTACTCGAAGCCTTTGATCGCGTCAGTAGTGGCACAACTGAAATGATGCTAGTAGCGGGTTTTTCTGGGATTGGGAAAACTGCAATTGTAAATGAAGTTCAAAAACCAATTGTCCGCCAGCGCGGTTATTTTATTAAAGGTAAATTTGACCAATTTAACCGCAACATTCCTTTCTCAGCTTTTGTGCAAGCATTTCGAGACTTAATGAAACAATTGTTGAGCGAAAGTGACGAGCAGTTGAAAAAATGGCAAACTCAAATATTGCAAGCCCTGGGCGAGAACGGACAAGTCATTATTGAAGTAATTCCCGAACTAGAAAGAATTATTGGGCCACAACCCCCCGCACTAGAATTATCAGGAAATGCGGCAAAAAATCGGTTTAATTTGGTTTTCCAAAACTTTATTAAGGTGTTCACAAAACCAAAACATCCCCTGGTGATGTTTTTGGATGACTTGCAGTGGGCAGATTCCGCCTCGCTGCGCTTAATGGAAATGCTGGTGGCCGATGCGACAATCGGCTATTTATTAGTAATTGGTGCCTACCGAGATAATGAAGTAGTTGCAGCGCACCCGTTGATGCTGACACTGGATGCAGCGGTCAAAGCTGGGGCAACAGTGAATACTATTACGCTGGAACCGTTGAGTTCAGAAAGTCTAAATCATTTGGTTGCTGATACGCTCAATTGTGCTCCATATTGGGCAAGACCTTTGGCTGATTTGGTGGCACAAAAAACCCAGGGAAATCCCTTTTTTACAACGCAGTTTCTAAAAGCACTGCATCAGGATGGGCTGATTGAGTTTGACCGGCTTGCTGGTTATTGGCAGTGCGATATTGTTAGAGTTCGGGAGGCAGCGCTGACGGATGATGTGGTCGAGTTTATGGCGTTGCAGTTGCAAAAATTGCCGCCAGCGACTCAGAATGTGTTGAAGTTGGCTGCTTGTGTTGGCAATCAGTTTGATTTGGGGACTTTGGCAGTTGTTTCCGAGCAATTGGAAACGGAAACGGCGGCGGACTTGTGGAAGGCTTTGCAAGAGGGGTTAATCCTGCCTGAAAGTGAAATCTACAAGTTTTATATGGGGCGAGAAAGACGGGAGGAAACAGAAAATTCGGAAGTGGTGAATTACAAGTTTTTGCACGATCGCGTTCAGCAAGCTGCCTATTCTTTAATTCCCGAACAAGAGCGAGATCGTGCTCACTATCAGATTGGACAATTGCTGAGCCAGCAAATTTCACCCGCAGCTATAGAAGAGCAAATTTTTTCAGTTGTCAATCAGTTGAATTATGGTATTGCGCTGATTGAAGACCAAAGAGAACGATCTGATTTGGCACAACTCAACCTCACGGCTTGCCGCAAAGCCAGAGCCGCTACTGCTTATCAAGCTGCTCGCGAGTATGCGGAGATCGGGCTAAATTTGCTTGGAGAGAGCGCTTGGCAACGACAGTACGAGATGACCTTGAACTTGCACTACATAGCAGCAGAAGTGGCTTCACTCTGTGGCGAATTTGACCAGATGAATCAGTGGATTGACACAGTGATTCATCATACCAGCACTCCCCTAGAGCGAGTGAGCGTTTACATCGTCAAAATTCAGGCATTATCGTCCCAGAACAAGTTTTTAGAAGCAATTGCTATCGGTTTGTTGAGTCTCAAAGAATTAGGAGTTGAATTGCCCGATCGCCCTACATCAGAAGATATTCAGCAAGCAGTGCAGGAAATTAATAGCTCGATCGGCGATCGACCGATTGAAGAGTTATTCGATCTGCCAGCGATGGTGGATACCCAAAAGCTGGCCACGATGCAAGTGGCGGCAAGTCTGGTGTCAGTTTGTTATCTGGTTGGTTCGTCTTTGTTTGCGCTGGTGGCTGCCTTACAGGTAAATTTATCTATCCAATATGGCAACAGTCCTACTTCAGCTTATAGCTATAGTTCTTATGGGATTATTCTCAACAACTTTCTACAAGATGTGACGGTAGCCGATGAGTTTGGCCGATTAGCTTATCGTCTTGGCAGTAGCGCGGAGGCCAAAAATATTCGCTCTGCAAGTTGTGTTGTGATCGGACTCTTTTTGTACCATCGCAAATCGCATTTGCGGGAAACCCTCCCCATTCTTCAGGCAGGCTATCAAGCCGGATTAGAAACAGGAAATTTAGAGTTTGTGGGGTTTAATGGGCATGGATTTTGTCTACATTCCTACGGGTGCGGTCAGCCTTTAGCAGAACTTGATCCCCAAATTCGGGCATACCGTCAGCAATTACTCGACCTCAACCAACTAACGACGGCAAATTATTGTTCGATTTATTGGGAAACAACGCTGTTTTTATTGGGTAATCCAAACAACTTGGAGATTTCCTTTGAACAGGAACGCTATGAGGAGAAGCTGGTTTCTCAGTCGCTTGCCTCTAACGATTTTTACCGACTCTGCGTCTTCTATCTGTACAGGGCAACGTTGAGATTCCTGCTGGAAGACATTGCTGGGGCCTCCGTAGATGTCGATCGAGCAAGACAGTATATAGCGGGATGTGCAGGAACTACTTCCGAAGCTGGTTTATATTTCTATGACTCACTCATAGCCCTGGCCACTCCTGAGTCCGAGACGGAGTTAGAAACTTCGTTGCAACGAGTTCAGGAAAATCAAAGGAAGTTGCAGCATTGGGCAGAACACGCCCCCATGAATTATTTGCATAAGTGGCAGTTGGTAGAAGCAGAGAAATACCGAGTTGCCAGACAGAGGGCAGAAGCTATTGAAATGTACGATCGCGCCATTTCTGGAGCGAAAGAAAACGAATACATCCAAGAAGAAGCCCTCGCTAACGAACTAGCAGCTAAATTCTACCTCGACTGGGGCAAAGAAAAAGTGGCGCAAGCTTATATGCAAGAAGCCTACTACTGTTATGCTCGCTGGGGTGCGAAAGCCAAAATCGATGACTTAGAAAAACGCTATCCCCAACTTCTTGCTCCCATATTGCAGGCAATAGAAAATCGTTTTGTAATCAGCGAAAGTCGCCTCCAAACAAGCAATAAATCGTCAATTTTACATCAAACCTTCCAAACAAGTCTATCTAGCAGCAACAGTATTTACGAAACCCTGGATTTCGCGGCTATTCTCAAAGCAGCCCAAACTCTATCGAGTGAAATTCAATTAGAAAAATTACTGGCTGCACTGATGTGTGTGGTGATGGAAAATGCCGGGGCAAAAAAAGCAGTTCTGCTGTTGCTTAAGGATGGGAATCTCACCATCGAAGCTGTAGCCTCCTTCAACCAAGAGGTCATCTCAATATCTGTACCGCTGTCAGCCAGCGACGAGTTTCCCCCTGCTGTGGTCAACTATGTTAAGCGGACTGGGAAAACTGTCGTTTTGGATAATGCAGCAGTACAAAACGATTTTATTGCCGATCAGTATTTGATGCAGAAAAAGCCCAAAAGTGTGCTGTGCGCGCCAATTTTAAATCAGGGTAAATTAATCGGGTTGCTATATCTAGAAAATAACTTGACAATTGGTGCATTTACAGAAAATCGCACTGAAGTCATCCAACTTTTGTGCGCCCAAGCGGCTATCTCTCTAGAAAATGCCCGCTTGTACCAACAATCTCAAGCTTATGCACAAGAATTAGAGCGATCGCTCCTTGATTTGCAGCAAGCACAGTTACAGATCGTGCAAAGCGAAAAAATGTCCGCCTTGGGCAATCTCGTCACAGGAATAGCCCACGAAATCAATAATCCTGTCGGCTTTATTAGCGGCAATATTGAGGAAGCAACCACCACGATCAAAGATCTGATTTCCCACTTAAAATTATATCAAGAAAAACTGCCAAATCCCGGCGAGGAAATCGAAGAAGATGCTGAGGATATTGATTTAGAGTATGCGTTAGAAGATTTGCCAAAGATGCTGTTGTCGATGAAAGTCGGGTGCGATCGCATTCGCGGCATTAGCACCAGCCTCCGCACCTTCTCCAGAGCCGATAAAGACTACAAAGTTCCGTTTAATATCCATGAGGGCATTGACAGCACAATCTTAATTTTGAAACATCGGCTGAAAGCCAACGAACACCATCCTGCCATCGAAGTCGTCACCGACTACGGCAATCTCCCCCCAATCGAATGCTTTCCCGGTCAACTTAACCAAGTCTTTATGAACCTGCTTGCTAACGCGATCGATGCTCTAGAAGAATCAAACCAAGGACGCAGTTTGGATGCCATTAAAGCAAACCCACACTGTATCACAGTTCGTACCAGTCAGTTGGGCGATCAACACATCAAAATTCAGATTGCCGATAACGGTGCGGGCATGACAGAATCAGTAAAAAAACGGATTTTTGACCATTTGTTCACAACGAAGGCAGTAGGAAAAGGCACCGGGTTAGGATTGGCGATCGCCCGCCAGATTGTAGTCGAAACCCACGGCGGAACAATTAATGTGAATTCTACTTTGGGGGGAGGAAGTGAATTTGAGATAGTGTTACCTATTACCGAATAAAATTATAAGACCTCCGTCCTATTATTTTAGATTTTAGATTGAAGAATTGGGAGTGAAAAATGAGCTAATGATTTGGAGTTCTCCTCCCGTTGCATTCTTTTTTCAAAGTGGTATCAGAAGTAAAAAATTGAGGAGGCGCAAGAATGAAAAAGGTTATTCATTTTTTATTCGGGCTCATTTCGTTTGTCGAGTTTGAATTCCTTGAGTCCGATCGACTAATTTGTATTTGAAAAAATCCATAATAACTAAATTAGATTGCCGATCGGGCATTATACCAGCCCCGATCGCAACTGCGGACACGAGCAAAACTTCCAGTGCCCCTTCGCCAGATTGCCAAAATCTCAATTATGCTAACCTAGGCAAGCAGCAATCCCTTGTCACGAAGGCGATTAACATAATTTCAAACAATTTATTTGATTTAGGAGCGGTGTATCCCGTATGGCAAATCTGATCGGCACAGACAGCAACGACTTTATTCTAGGAACTCCTCTGAGCGATCGAATTCGCGGCTTAGATGGCGATGATTCGCTCCTGGGTGCGGGAGGAGATGACACCCTAGAGGGCGACGGCGGTAACGACCAGCTTCTGGGAGGTGACGGAGCAGATTCGGTGATTGGGGGTGAAGGAAATGACGAACTTATTGGCAACCAAGGCCGCGATTTTGCTTCCGGCGGGAACGGCGACGACTCGATTCGTGGCGGTTTAGGCAACGACATCCTCGAAGGCAACGACGGGATAGACAGCGTGTTGGGAGACGCAGGGGACGACTTAGTTAGTGGCAACGCAGGCTCTGATGTGATTGCTGGCGGTACTGGTAACGACACCCTCACAGGGGGTGACGGTGACGATTCCGTGTTCGGGAATGCTGATGATGACTTTCTCTACGGGAATTTTGGGAACGATTCTCTCAACGGCGGCAGTGGTAGGGATCAAATGTTGGGCGCTGAGGGCAACGATTATTTGACCGGCGGCGACGGCGACGACACTTTGTACGGCAATGCCGACAACGATTCGCTCTTCGGAGACGCTGGTAATGACCAGATATTCGGTGGTAAGGCTGACGATACAGTTTTTGGTGGCAGCGGTTCCGATACCCTTCGCGGCGATGAGGGCGACGACTCGGTACTGGGAGATGAAGGCAATGATTTCCTGTTTGGTGGCAAAGGTAATGATGGTATCGACGGCGGTTTTGGCGATGACTCCTTGGCCGGAGGTATCGGCGACGATACAATTTTGGGCGGTTTCGGCAATGACAATTTATTTGGGGCAGAGGGTAATGATTCTCTGATCGGAGGTGAGGGTTCGGATACTCTGACTGGTGGCAGTGGCAGCGATGTCTTTGGATTGGGAGCCGGGCCTGGCAGTTTGGTTTTAATTACTGATTACAATGACGCAGAGGATTTCTTTGGACTGCCGAGCAATTTATCTTTCGGTCAACTGGTAGTTAGCCAAGGCAACGGTTCAAATCTCAGGGATACAGTAATTACGCTCGACGGCAAGCTTTTAGCAATTTTGACAGACACTCCGGCGGCGCTGATCGATGTCAACGATTTTATCGCTGTGACTGGGACGGTTACTCCCAGGCCAACCACCATTACAACTACAACTACAACTACAGTTACAACCACAATTACAGATCCAACTCTAACTCCAACTCCAACTCCAACTCCGACTCCAACTCCAACTCCAACTCCAACTCCAACTCCAACTCCGACTCCAACTCCCACGGAAGCAGCGACGCCGACTCTCACGGAAGAAGCGACGCCGACTCTCACGGAACCAGCGGCGCCGACTCCGACTCCGACTCCGACAGCAGCACCAACTCCGACTCCGACAGCAGCACCGACTCCGACTCCGACAGCAGCACCGACTCCGACTCCGACAGCAGCACCGACTCCGACTCCGACAGCGGCACCAACTCCGACTCCGACAGCAGCACCAACTTCGACTCCCACGCCGACTGCTTCGAGGATTCCAACTCCGCCGACAGTTAGTGTGCCTGATTCGCCTCTGCTGTCAATTAGTTCGATCCCCCCGACTCCCGGACTATTGCCAATGCCCGGTCAGACGCCGATATTCCCGACGGCGGTGCCGAACCCGATACCCTTAGCTCCTACACCTTTTGGGTTCTAGGCGCGATCGCGCAGCTTAGTGATGAGTGATGAGTTAATGTAAAACTCACTAAACTCATCACTCAAAACTATTTAACGTCCTGGGGAGTTTCGGCCGAGTCTTGTGGTGACTCGGCTGGAGAATCTTCTAGGGGAGATAATTGTTGGGTGTACCCCAAGAGCGATCGAAGTTTCATGCGGTGGATGTAAGGCCAGCCGCCATTGGCTTCAATATTCCTGAGCAGTTTGTAAAGTGCTTGGCGGTTGTCGGGAAAAGACGCTTGAAACAAACCGTCCCGAATTTCCCGGTGCGAAGCTTCCAGCGTCCGCAGCAGGGCCAAAAGCAGCAGACTGTCTCCCTGACAACTTTCGGCTAAAGTCCGAATCGCCTCTGTCACCGATTGCATTTGAGACTGCAACTTTTCTGACTCTAAATCTTTGCCGTTGTCCATACCGCTGCTTCCTGTGAAATCTACAAGGCCTTTGTCCCCAGCCTTTTGGTCAACCGACTAATCGAGCTAGTCGCGATCGCCATTCGGGGCCATAAGCAAAGTAACTTAAGTAGGTTGACTTAAGCAATATTAATTTGCAGTCCAAGTCAGGAAAAGAGCACAACCCGTCGTACCATGTGTATTGGGCTGCGATCCGAACATGATTGAGAAATCGTAAGTTCATGCTTATTTTCACGGCGCACTAGCTTGATTTTTTGAGTCAATGCCGGTCTCGGTGAAGCGAGCGATCAGGATCTAAATGCTGCCCTAAGCGCTGGCCTAGCCTGCCGGCGGGCAATTATATTTTGCTCGAAGTAGGGCTTTTTCTTAATATAATCCGATGTTGGATATTGAGGTTTGCAATGAAATATCGTGCTTTAATTGTTGCACTTTTAGCATTTTGCATGAGTGCGCTGGTTGCTTGTTCTTCTGCTCCTGACTCGACGGTGGCAACTACTGAGTTGCTCACCTACGACGAGATTAGAGGTACTGGATTGGCTAATAACTGCCCTAGCTTGGCAGAAACTTCTCGGGGATCGATCCCCATCGAAGCGGGTGGCACCTATAAACTGACTGGTTTGTGTTTGCAGCCCACAACTTATTTTGTCAAGGAAGAACCAGCAAACAAACGCCAAGAAGCGGAATTTGTGCCTGGTAAATTGCTGACCCGGTTCACGTCGAGCATTGACCAAGTTCAAGGTACGCTTAAGGTCGGTACTGACGGAACTCTGACTTTTACAGAAGAAGACGGCTTGGATTTTCAAGCAATTACGATTCAGTTACCGGGCGGAGAACAAGTACCTTTCTTGTTTACCATTAAAGAATTAGTTGCTAGTTCTGATCCTGGAGTAGTTGCTATCAATACTTCCACCGATTTGAGAGGGGAGTTTAACGTTCCGTCTTACCGCAGCGCAGGCTTTTTAGACCCTAAAGGTCGCGGGGTATCGACTGGCTATGACAATGCTGTAGCGCTTCCGGCTTCTGACAATTCCAAACGTGTGCGGGCTAATGTTAAGGTGGCTGACACCCGCACCAAGGCGGGCAAAATTTCTCTCCAAGTTGCTAAAGTCAACAGCGCCACTGGCGAAGTTGGCGGGATTTTTGAGAGCACGCAGCCTTCTGATACTGATTTGGGAGCTAGACCGGCTCTGGACGTGAAAATTCGGGGTTTGTTTTACGCTCGCATTGAGCCTTCTGTCTCGTAAAATTGGCTTTCAGGATCGATCGAACTTAAGCAGTTTTTTGCCCTAAAGGTACTGCTAGCTCTTCATTAGCCAACAGTCTTGAGCAACATAACTTAGGACTGTTGACTAATGACTAAATTTATGATTGAATTGTGGTCATTGGCAAGCTATGAAGTTGGTATTTTTTATTAATTAAAGTATTGTATTCAAAGTGCTTTCAGCTTATAATATATTTTTAAAAAAACCTGGTTAAATTGGGGATTGTGCCGAAGGCCTTCTACATGGTAAAAGTCTGCCTTATGCCGAAAACCTTCTGATAATCCCGCTAAATCCGTTCACGTTCGGAAAGTTAAACTGGTGTGTCCGCTATCACACCTATTAAGTGCTAGGATTACACTAGCTAAAAGTGAATTGTTTTAGACTAGATTAGAAGCTAGATCTAAAGCAACCTCAGTCCTCTGCTCTACCAACCCTTATGTCACCATGTCTACCACAGTGCCGAACGAGCTAAAAAGCGAAAATTTGCAATTGTTGCGCGAGTACCAAATTTCTGGATCGAATGAAATCCGCAATCAGTTAGTTAAACTGAATATTGGACTGGTCAGAAAAGAAGTTTACCACTGGATCAACCAGTGCGGTGAAAGCTATGACGATTTGCTGCAAGTCGGATGTATGGGGTTGATCAGGGCGATCGAGCGGTTTGATATCGCGAAGGGGCACGCTTTTAGTTCCTTTGCAATTCCCTACATTCGGGGCGAAATTCAACACTACTTGCGGGACAAAAGCCCTTCTGTGCGATTTCCCCGCCACTGGCAGTCCCTGGAACGCAAATCAGTAGCAGCGATCAAGGATTTGCAGGTGCAGTTAAACCGCAAACCTACGGATGCTGAAGTAGCAGCAGTGCTTGAGGTTTCTGTAGGAGAATGGCAAGAAATTAAGTTGGCCCATCTCAACCGATCGCCTCTGAGTTTGGATGCGCCGATGCAAGATGAAGATGAGGGGGCTACTTGTCTGGGAGAATTGGTGCCCGATACTAAGTATCGGAGTTTTCAGTTGGCGCAAGAGGATCAAATTCGCGTACAGCAAGCTTTGGCTATGTTGGAACAACGGACTCGCGAGATATTGGAGTTTGTTTTTCTCTACGATTTGACGCAGAAAGAAACGGCTGAACGCTTGGGTATCAGTGCGGTGACTGTTTCTCGGCGAGTTAAGAAGGGGTTGGATTTGCTCAAAGAGATTATGACTAAACAGCTTTAGTCATTAGTCATTAGTCATTAGTCAGCAGTCAGCAGTCACCAGTAAGCTGCTACCGATAACAAATAACAAATAACCACTGACTACTAACTAATTTTTAGATACTGCGGACAAATTTATCGAGCCTTTCTACGGCTTTTTTAATTGTGCCTAAATCGGTGGCGTAAGACAAGCGAATGTGGTCGTCTGCACCAAACGCAATCCCCGGAATAACTGCTACTTGCTGCTGTTCTAAGAAAGCGTCGCAAAATTCCAGAGAATTCATTCCAGTTTTGCTGATGTTGACAAACATATAGAAAGCACCGTCTGGTTTAATACAGCTAATTCCAGGGACAGCATCGAGTAATTCAAATATTACCTGACGCCTTTCGGCAAAAGCTAGACGCATTTTTTCGACAGATTCTTGGCTGCTTTCCAAAGCTGCGATCGCGCCGTACTGTGCAAAGGTACACACATTTGAGGTACTGTGACCTTGAATCGTGCCGGTGGCTTTAATTAATTCGCTCGGCCCGGCCAAATAACCGATTCGCCAGCCGGTCATCGAGTAAGCTTTAGCAAAACCGCTGCTGATCAGGGTGCGATCGAAGATTTCTTTCCCTAGGGAACCGATGCTGACGTGTTGAGCCTCGTCATATATAATTTTTTCGTAAATCTCGTCAGCAACCACTAAAATATCTCGATCGACTATCACCTCGGCCAATGCTTTGATTTCCGCCGGAGAGTAAACCATTCCCGTCGGGTTAGAAGGCGAATTCAGTACAAATAACTTGGTTTTGGGAGTAATCGCTCGACTCAGTTGTTCCGGTGTAATTTTATATCCTGTAGAAGCATCAGTCCGTACAATTACTGGCTTGCCGCTAGCGAGTTTCACCATTTCTGGGTAGCTTAGCCAGTAGGGAGCCGGAATAATTACTTCCTCTCCAGGCTCGATCAGAGCCATCATCAGATTGTAGAGGGAATGCTTGCCGCCGTTGGTGACAATGATATTTTCCGGTTGATAGTTGAGATTATTGTCATCGCGGAGTTTGCGGGCGATCACAGCTTTTAACTGCGGTTCCCCAGCCACAGGGCCGTACTTAGTCTTCCCCTCGTCTAAAGCTTGTTTTGCCGCTGCTTTAATGTGTTCGGGCGTATCAAAATCGGGTTCTCCCGTACTCAAACTACAGACATCAATTCCTTCGGCCTTCATGGCTTTAGCCTTAGCGGCGATCGCCAAGGTTATCGAAGGAGAAACCTCACCCACTCGTGCTGCCAACTTAATCATTGGATTTTAGATATTAGATTTTTGACTTTCGATCATAGGGTGACAAATGTTGATATTCAACCCTGTTGTTAGGGAATTATGACATTTGTTTACATAGTACGTAAAGGATTAAGCAATTAAAGAATAAAAATTAAAGAAGCTCTTAGTTTTAATTTTTATTTTTTAATTTTTAAATTTTGACGTTATTATTGTAGCATTTTTGATGCCTCGTTACCCTCAACGCCGATCTGCAAGCTTATGGATCTCAAATCTCTGATTCGCGACATTCCTGATTTCCCCAAGCCGGGAATTATGTTTCGAGACATTACAACTTTGCTGCGCGACCCGCAAGGGCTCAGCTACACTATTGACAGCTTAGCCGAAAAATGCTCTGCAATGTCTGTTGACTATGTGGTGGGCATGGAATCGCGGGGCTTCATCTTTGGCGCGCCTTTGGCTTATAAAATGGGAATAGGCTTTATTCCTGTCCGCAAACCGGGGAAACTGCCAGGTGCGGTTCATTTTGCTGAGTACGAGTTGGAGTACGGTGTCGATCGACTGGAGATGCACCGAGATGCGATGACAGCGGGCAGCCGGGTGCTGGTTGTGGACGATTTAATCGCCACTGGCGGAACAGCGGCGGCGACGGCTAAGTTGTTGGAACAAGCTGGCTGCGAGCTTGTCGGTTTTGCTTTTATCATTGAATTGCAGGCTTTGGGTGGCAGGCAGAAATTGCCCGATGTGCCGATCGTCACGCTAGTTGAATATTAGTTAGTTAACAGTTAACTGTTGACAGTTGACAGTTGACAGTTGACTGCTGAATAAAAACTACTGACAAATAATATCCTTGAGCTTTGCATCGGAATTATTCATCTCTCTCTTCTGGAGACTCTGCTATCTCTGCGTCAAGAGCGGTTAAATCATTCCGATGCAACCGGAATTAATATCATTCACAATTCTTCAATTCTTCAATTGTTCAATTCTAAAATCTAAAATCTAAAATCGTATGACTTCTCTTAAATTGAATCAAAATTCGCGAGGGTTGAGTTCTCTGTTTGGCAGGGAGACAAAAACTTATGTTTTCAAGCGACTGTTGCAGGCACTTTTAACGCTATTTTTGGCATCGATGCTTTGTTTTGCAATTATTGAACTGGCACCGGGAAATTACTTGGATACTTTGAGCCAAAATCCGAAGATTTCGCCGGAGACTCTCAAGCAACTCGAACAGCAGTTCGGCTTAGATAAACCAGCGATTGTGCAGTATTGGCTGTGGCTGCAACAAATTGTAACGCGGGGGAATTTTGGCACGAGTTTTGTGTATCAGCGCTCCGTAGCTTCGCTGCTGTGGGAACGGGTACCGGCGACGTTATTGATGGCGATCGCATCTTTGATTGTAACTTGGGCGATCGCGATTCCTTTGGGAATTGTCGCCGCCGTCAATCAAAACCGCACAGTCGATCGAGTTCTGCAAGTAGTCAGCTACACGGGACAAGGATTTCCCAGCTTTATCACAGCGTTGCTGCTGCTATTTTTTGCTCAGAATACTTCGCCTCTGTTTCCCGTCGGAGGAATGACAAGTATCGACCACGCAGACTTACCTTGGTGGGGTCAAATCCTTGATTACGGCTGGCACTTAATTTTGCCAACAGTCGCCCTCAGCCTTACTGGTTTTGCGGGTTTGCAAAGATTGATGCGCGGACAATTTTTGGACGTGCTGCGTCAAGATTATATCCGAACAGCACGGGCTAAAGGTTTGCCGGACGATCGAGTAATTTACGTTCACGCTTTGCGGAATGCAGTTAATCCGTTGATTACCCTATTGGGTTTTGAGTTTGCTAGTTTGTTGAGCGGTGCGTTTATTGCCGAATATTTCTTTAATTGGCCGGGTTTGGGAAAGCTGACTCTGGAGGCCGTGACTAATCAAGATTTGTATTTAGTAATGGCAAGTTTGATGATGGGTGCGACGATGTTGATTGTTGGGAATTTGTTTGCGGATTTGCTGCTGAAAGCTGTCGATCCTCGGATTAAGCTGGAAGATTTGAAGTGATAGAATCATATTTGACTGTAAATTTGATTCTCGTTAAATTCTGTTGTGACACAATCATTTTCAAATAATGTTCCTAGCCCTCGCTTTTCCAATCAGTCCCCCGCGACGCTAAATGATGAAATTCGATCGGCAGATGAGTTAGGTATCAGACCCATTAAAGTGGGAGAAGCAGGATTTGACGATATAATTAATGAAGGTACTGTCAAATGGGCAGTGACAACCAACCTAGAACTCCTTATAATTCCGAAATTTTTAGATGTTAACAATGAAATTTACCATACGGTTATAACTCGCGGTCAGCCTGTTTTGGCGGCGGGAGAAGCCGAGATTGTCGGCACCAACGGTTTGTATATTTTGCTAACAATCAGCAATCACAGCGGGCATTTTAGACCCAATTCAGAGAGCTTAGAACTAGGAATTGCAGCCTTTAGGCAGCAAGGAGTCGATCCAAATAATGCTGATATCGAATATGTGGAGTAGATAAATTATGACTCAATCTCCTACGACAATATCCCTCGATCGCATTCTCGAACAAAATGCCGAATCTGTACTGATTTGGGCGAACAACATATTTTCAGGTCAAACCACCGAACCACAAGGGTTTAACTGGCTATTATTAGCCGATGTTGCCTCGGCTAAGGCTCGAAAAGGTCAAAATGGTTCCGGTTTGTGCGATCGCAAATGGGCAGAAGTAGCAATCGCAATTTACGATCGCAAAGCCGATGATGCCGATCGGAAAAAACCAGGTAGTGGCGAGTCTTTTACGATTTCCTCAATGATGTTGCGGGCTGCGATGATAGAAAAACAGGAAGTAATTTCCGATCATCCTGTTCTCGATGTTAACTTAATTTTAGAATGGTTTTGGGAGAACGTCCAAGAGTCGCAGGAAGATGTCGAAAAAAAGGCAGCTAATTGGAAAACGCTACCTATTGCAGAAATTCGCGAGTTAAGAAAACTTAAAAATCGATTGAAAGTTATTGCAGCACTTTCTGATACTGATAAATATGTTTTAGATGAAAAACTCAACACTTGGCTTTTACTACGCGATAAACTACCATAAAAGTGCGATAAATATTCCCATGCCCCATTCCCGATGCCCCATTCCCCATCTAGGAGTGTTTTATGTCAGAAAAACCACCAAACGAGCCAATGAGTTTTAGTCGCTTTGCGGACTGGTGCAGGCATATTGACAGTCTTTCAGAATCGGCAAGGCACACAGTTAAAGTGTTGTTAGAAAAGGCTGGCACTGATGACGCACAAGAAGCGGAGCAGATACTTTCAAGCATGACCGAATTGGATCTCAGCAACACGGGAATTAGCGATATCAGCATCCTCGGCTCGCTCACCAATCTGATCACACTGTCTCTCGACTGCAATCAAAATACCGACATCAGCATCCTCGGCTCGCTCACCAATCTCACCACACTGGATCTCAGCGACAATCAAATTACCGACATCAGCTTTCTCGGCTCGCTCACCAATCTGAGCACACTGAATCTCAACGACAATAAAATTAGCGACATCAGCATCCTCGGCTCGCTCACCAATCTGACAACACTGTATCTCGGTGGCAATAAAATTAGCGACATCAGCATCCTCGGCTCGCTCACCAATCTGACAACACTGCATCTCTGGGGCAATGAAATTAGCGACATCAGCATCCTCGGCTCGCTCACCAATCTGACAACACTGGATCTCGACAACAATAAAATTACCGACATCAGCTCCCTGGGCTCGCTCACCAATCTGACCACACTGTATCTCGAATACAATAACAATAAAATTACCGACATCAGTGCCTTGCGATCGCTCACCAATCTGACAGAACTGAATCTCGACAACAATCAAATGACCGCTATCTGCGTGTTAGGCCTCCTCGCACAGAAACATCTTACTCTCTCGACTACGCCAATTGATGCTCAAAAAGCCACAGAAGCTGTCAAAGTTGCCTATGCCGCTATTAGCCTAGAAGAACCCCAAGTTATTGTTTGCAGCAGTCCCCGCGACGCTTTTATCCAAATTTTCAACTTGCCCAAAGGCGACCATTCACCAAACTGCTCAGACGAATGGGACAGCAATAGATTGGGGGAAAAGCTAGATTGGAAATTGATATCCATGTCCCCATCGATTGTGGGAGAATTTGCAAGTCCGGGCGTGTGGCAGTATGAGCTCGATCGCCTGACGATCGAGTCCGAAGCAGACAGCGCACTGAGTTCGCTAATGAGGGAATTGGTTGACGAATTAGAGCGATCAGAAGGAACGATGGGGAATGTTTTTCCCAATCATTTGTCCGAGCTGAGATACCATTCAACCCCCACGAATTTGTTTAAAGAAATCTATTTGACTGAATTGTATATCTCTTCATCAGGTGTCAATCTGTCCCAAAAGGCACAAGAAATACATCACTGCCAAAAGCTGCTTTTTGAGCATTGCGGTTTTATATTTCCCTTTGAAAAGATTTGCGCGGTGTGCGATCGCCCCCGCCACCTGCGCTTTGACAGTCAAAACCGCTTGCACGCTGAAGGAGAACCTGCGATCGAGTTTGCCGATGGATGGAAAATTTACTATTATCACAGCGTCAGATTGCCTGAAGAATACGGCAAAGTCCACCCCAATCAATGGCAATCCCAATGGCTTTTAGCAGAAGAGAATGCCGAAGTGCGGCGAGTGTTAATTGAAGGAATTGGTTACGAGCGCATAATTCAAGAATTGTCAGCAAAACAAATAGATAGTTGGCAGGAATATGCACTATTACAAATAGATAATGCCGATGTAGAGCCGATTTGTTTGTTAAAAATGACTTGTCCGAGTACGGGATTCATTCACGCTTTGAGAGTTCCACCTAACCTGACATCAGCGAGGGAGGCAATTCGCTGGGCAAATTGGGATATTGATCCAGAGGAATTTTCCGTGCAGACTTGATATAATGGCGGCGACAGTATATACTTAAATCAAGTTAGATTAGCAGTCACAATGTGTTATTGCGTAAGTCCTGAGAAAGAAAGAAGGAAGGAAGAAAGAAAAGCTAAAAAACAGCTTTTGTGCGTTCCCAGGCAAAACTCATTGGTGTTAACTTAATGTGAAACCCCTATTCAGGCAGAGGTTTAAACCCCTGCCTGAAAGCTTAATTCCTCTTCAGACGACTGTTCAACTTATTAGGTCAATTCCGCAGTTATTATCCACTTTATATTGAGCGATGGTGGTCGCCGCTACACACACAAAGCTCACCTTCGCAGGCTTTAAGATTAAAGTTAAAAAAGAATTTCTGACTGTACAGATCCAAAATTATAGAGTCAGCGTATATTACTAATGAACGCAGTACAAAATTTCATAGGTTCGCACCCCTAAAAAATTCAGCTTGCCTGTTTGCAGTTTAGCTGCGATCGCCCGCCAGCTACACAGCCAACTATAAAATACGGCTAAGCGATCTATCTTTAGGAGTGGGTTTATTTGAATCCGGGGGCGGGTTTATATATCATTTGATCTGCCTGTAATACTTGTATGGCAAGCCACCCCTACAGCCGAAAATCAGAAAAACTCTCCTAAAAGTGCGAATTTGTGATATTTTGACTGAGAATACCACCGCCGTTAGGCAACAGAAGTATCAAATTTAGAGGGTAATTAGAGGATGGCAGAAATTAGAGGCACCGCCCAAGCAGACTTGCTAGCAGGAAGTCCAGAAGATGACCTGATTTTTGGTTTAATGGGGAATGACACCATTGCCGGAAACTCTGGTAATGACAGCATTTATGGAGGTAAGCAAAGCGATTTAATAGATGGCAATTCAGGTCAAGATTCGCTTTTTGGAGATTTAGATAACGACACTATTAACGGCGGAGAAGGTAACGATTTTTTAGTGGGCGGAAAAGGCAGCGATTCCATATCGGGCAACTCCGGCAATGATGTTTTGTCGGGCGATCGAGATACTGATATCCTGATAGGGGGAGAGGGGGCAGACCTATTTGTTTTGAGGCGCTACGCTGAGGCTGACCCTTTCCGTACCAGTGGCGGTGTTAGTTTGGCAAATGCCGACGCGATCGCCGATTTTGCTGCCGGTACAGATTTAATCGGTTTGGCGGGAGGACTCAGTTTTAGCGACTTGAATATTCAGGAAGCTGGAAACGATACTGTTATTCAAGACCGGGTAACAGGAGAATTTCTCGCTACTCTCAGAGGAGTGAGGCAAAGTGCGATTAACCAGGCAAGTTTCACTAATAATATTGGCAGCGTTGTTCCCAGCCCCCCGCCTCCAGCGCGGACAACGGCTTATGCTTTAACTCCTGCTAATCGGATTGTCGGTTTTAGTCTTTCCAATCCGGGAAGTGTACTCTCAGATTTGCCCGTGACTGGATTGCAAGCGGGAGAAAGTTTGCTGGGAATTGATTATCGGCCGGCTAACGGTTTGCTTTACGGTGTGGGTTCTAGCAATCGCTTGTATACTGTCAATCCGATGACTGGGGAAGCAAGTCCTGTCGGTAACGGGGAGTTTGCTGTTCCCCTAACTCCGGGGGCTGCGGGTTTTGATTTCAATCCGACAGTCGATCGAATTCGGTTTGTCAATGAAGGCGATCAAAACGCCCGCCTCAACCCGGATAACGGGGCACTTGTGGATTTTGACACGGTGGCGGGGGGAATTCAACTCGACGGGAATTTGGCTTATGTTGCGGGCGATCGCAATTTTGGGTCAAATCCGGCGGCAGCAGGGGCTGCGTATGTGAATAACTTTGCAGGGGCAACTTCGACAACCCTGTTTGTAATTGACAGCGATTTGGATGTTTTGGTGCGACAAGATCCGCCGAATAATGGAGGGTTGAATACGATCGGATCTTTGGGAGTTGATGCTACTAGCATTCTCGGCTTTGATATCAGGAGTATTGGCGGCCGCGAGGTGGCAGTGGCGGCGCTGGAAGTTGGTGGCATTTCCGGCTTGTACAATATCAATTTAAGTAGCGGTCAAGCTTCCTTTGTCGGTCAAATTGCCGACGGGAGACAGATTAACGGTTTGGCTTTGCCTTTGCCTACAGCTTACGCCTTAACGGTCAGAAATGGCGCTGAAACAATTGTAGGTTTTAACGAGGCGGGACCGCGGGCGATTCTCAGTGACGCAGCAGTTACGGGGTTGCAGCCGGGAGAAAGTTTGCTGGGAATTGATTTTCGCCCCGCTAACGGTTTGCTTTACGGTGTGGGTTCTAGTAATCGCTTGTACGCGATTAATCCGGTTACTGGGGCTGCAAGTCAAGTCGGTAGCGGGCAGTTTGCTGTTCCTCTAACTCCGGGGGCTGCGGGTTTTGATTTCAATCCGACAGTCGATCGAATTCGGTTTGTCAATCAACCTGGTCAAAACGCCCGCCTCAACCCTGATACTGGGGCACTTGTGGATTTTGACACGCTGACGGGGGGAATTCAACTCGACGGGAATTTGGCTTATGCTGCGGGCGATCGCAATTTTGGCAATCCCGGCGCTGCTGCTGCTGCTGCGTATGTGAATAACTTTGCAGGGGCAAATTCGACGACACTATTTGCAATTGACACCAATTTAGACGTTTTGGTGCGACAAGATCCACCGAATAATGGGGTGTTGAATACGATCGGATCTTTGGGAATTGATGCTGGTACTGTTCTCGGCTTTGATATCAGGAGTGTTGGCGGTAACGAGACGGCTTTGGCTGCGATCGAGGTTGGCGGAGTTTCCAGCCTATACAATATCAATTTGACGACCGGTCAAGCTTCTATCGTCGGTCAAATAGGTGACGGGCGAGGGATTAAAGGCTTAGCACTGACTTTGATTTAACTGCTAGATTCCCAGCGATTTTAGGCATCAATTATGTACTTTTTAGGTAGAAAGTTGAAAAAAACTCAACTTTTCTACTATCTCAAATTGTCAGTCTAAAATCGTTTGGGCAATTTCTAATTCCCAATTTGAGGTAACATATTATTTTGACAACCAAGATAAGATGTTATCTCAAGTTTTTTACTTGCTACGTTCCCGCAGTGACGGCAAATATCTGTCCGCGAATCCCAACCCAGATGCGGCAGTGAGTTACCTGCTGATGTTTCGCGAAGACTATGACGCTTTGAGTTATCTCAACGCCCACGCTGCTGATGTTGCCGATCGATTTGGAGTAGAATCGATTTCCGGTTCTCAGGTAAAAAAGCTACTCGAACGTTGGGGCTTTAACGGTGTGGGGGTTGTTCAAGACCCGCTGTTACCCAATATTGAGTTTTTATTGACAAAGGATTGACAATTGACAAGATTTGCTATTCACCCGCTTTCAGGAAGAAATCGGGTTTTTTTGTCAAGTTTTGAGGATCTCGCCCGATCGAGCTTGTACACTTCTGTGCCCCATATTTAGTGCAAATTGTCAAATATATTAACCTTTAACCCTAAATCTGAATCCTGTTGTATATTCGTAGTCTGTTGATATATTCCGACACGTCAGTACACAACCTATGGTTCGAGAATTAGAGCGATCGAGTGCCAGCGAGAAACGCAACCTGTCCGATTTCCCCGAAACAGCACCCGCAGCCAATCCAGTATTTTTTAGGACTTACAGCCGCCGTACCGAGACGGGAAGGGAGACTTGGGCCCAAGTGTGCGATCGAACAGTCAAGGGGCTGCAAAAGCTGGGAAACCTCACCCCCGAAGAAACACAACTGCTGCACCGGATGCAAAACCAGCTCAAAACCCTCGCTTCAGGCCGCTGGCTGTGGGTAGGGGGCAGCAAATGGATCGAACAACCAGAGAATTTTTCCGGCGCATATAATTGCTCCTCAACAAATATTCTCGACTGGCGTTCCTTTGGTTTGTTAATGGATTTGGCAATGATGGGCTGCGGCACTGGGGCAGTCTTGGAACCACAATATATCAACCAACTGCCGCCGATCCGCAACCGTTTAACCCTAACCATGCAAGGCGAAATTGGCTCTACACCCGCCCAGTCGCGCCGTCAAGAAACAGAAGTAAAAATAGCAGAAAAAACCGCAACTATTTATGTCGGAGATTCTCGCCAAGGTTGGGTAAACTCCTATCAAACTTTGCTGGAATTATCCACAGATGAAAGATTTGCCGGAGAAGTTCAAGTATTCATCGATTTGAGCGACGTTCGCCCCGTGGGAGAACCTTTAAAAGGTTTTGGCGGAGTAGCCAATCCGGTGAAATTGCCCGACCTTTATCAGCGCTGCGCCGCAATTTTGAATAAAGCTTTAGGGCGGCAGTTAAATTCAGTTGAATGCTGCGTGTTGATTGATGAAGCAGCGGTCACAATTGTTGCTGGCAATATTCGCCGATCCGCCGGAATTCGTCAGTTTTCTTTCGATGACGAACTAGGGGCAAATGCTAAAAATAATTTGTGGCAGCAAGATGATAACGGCAACTGGAGAATAGATCCAGAACGCGATGCCCTTCGGATGGCCAACCATACGCGAGTTTTCCATACCAAACCTACACTAGAAGAATGTATTGATGCTGTCCGCAAACAGTATTACAGCGGCGAAGGTGCGATTCAATGGGCCGGCGAAGCTGTAGCTCGATCTAATGTTGATTTACTTTCAACACCGAGTCTTAAACTTGAGTTTTTGAAAGCTTACGACGAAGGAAAAGCTAAAGATTGGTTGCAGGAACGCTATCCTAATATGACTGTGGAAGAATTAGAGCATCGGTTAGTCCGCATGGGTTTAAACCCGTGTGGTGAAATAATCGGCTCTAATTTTCATTGTGTCAGTGGTGACACTCTGCTAATTACTAGAGGCGGACTGCATCAAATAAAGGACGTTGTTGGAACTGAAATCGAAATTTGGAATGGTAAAAAATGGAGTTCAGTCACACCATTTCAGACAGGGAGTGATACTTGTGGCGGGCGACGCAAACTTTATCGTGTAAAGTTTGGTGATGGTACTTATCTGGATGCCACAGAATATCATCGTTTTTTTGTCAAGGATCGCTTTGGTAAAGTTTACAAAGAAGTTCAAACCAAAGACTTGATGGATACAAGTCGATATAGCATTCATACTGAACCTTTTACAATTCAGTATGAAGATGGCATGAATATCGATTCAAGTTATGCTTACACTTTGGGTGTGGCTGTAGGAGATGGAACTACAGACCAAAATGACAATGCAAAAGTTCGACTTTACGAACAAAAAATGGCATTGTCAGTGGCAGGAAATAAGTCTCCTGAAAGAAGCTATGACTATTTACCTGCTTTTACCGATGTAACTAACTTGAGCTTTTCTGGAGAGTTGCTGAAAAGTTTGAAAGTTAACCCAGAAGCACTAAATGTAATTGCGAGCTGGAATCGGCAAGCAATTTTACATTTTATTGCTGGATTAGCTGATACGGACGGCTCGAATACCCACAGTAATGGTATCAGAATTTATATTTCTGACCGCGATCGCGCTTTCAGAGTTCAGTTACTTTTGACTAAATGCGGTATTCGTTCGTCGCTAAATCTTTGCGCTCATCAAGGGTCAATTACTAATTACGGTGTCCGAAGTCGGGATTTGTACTACTTGCAAATTACTGACTGTGGTGAAATACCTTGTCAGCGGTTAGATGTGAGCAAAGGGACGAATGCTAAAGGCAAAGGTAAATGGCAAGTCGTCAGAAGTGTCGAAGAATTACCAGGATTGCACGATACTTACTGCTTCAACGAACCAGAGTTTCATAAGGGAGTTTTCGGCAATACCCTAGCTGGAAACTGTAATTTGGCGGAGGTTCACCTCAATCAACTTGACCCTTACAACTTCAAAGAACAAGAGGAAGCTTTCACCGCCGGAGCTCTATCTGTAGCGGTACTTCTCAATCACAAATTTCTTGAACCTCGCTATCAATACAGCCGCGAACTAGACCCGATTGTCGGCGTATCTTTCACGGGATTGTTCGATTTCTTCGTTCATGCTTTTGGCGTTGAGTGGCTGCGCTGGTGGGTGGAAGGCCGCCCGCAAACTCCCCAAGGAATCGCTTTTAAACAGCGGGAAGAAGAGTATTTGAGTGGTTGGCGGGAGATTGTGAATCGGGTAGTATGGGATTATTGCGATCGCCATTCCTTAAAACGCCCAAATCGCTGCACAACCGTTCAACCATCGGGTACTAAATCTCTGCTGACAGGTGCTTCCCCCGGCTGGCATCCGCCGAAAGCCCAGCGTTTCATTCGCCGCATCACTTTCGGCAAAAACGACCCCGTAGCCCTCGCCTGCATCGACTACGGATACAACGTAATTCCGTCTCAATCTGACAAAGATGAAAACGGCAATTTGTTGAACAATCCCTTCGACGAACGCTGCACGGAATGGCTGGTAGAAATACCCGTTGCGGTAAGTTGGGCTGACTTGCCCGGTGCTGATGAAATTGACATTAACAAATTCTCAGCGGCGGCACAAATGGACTTTTATATGCAGGTGCAAAAGTTCTATGTGCGACATAACACCAGCGCGACTATTGAGTTGCGGGAAAATGAAGTTGAAAGTTTGGGTACTCGGATTTACGAAGCGATTCGCGATGATGAAGGCTACATTTCCGCAGCGCTTTTGGCTCGGTTTGATGCTCTTGAAACTTTCCCGCGTCTGCCTTTTGAACCCGTGAGTAAGAAAACTTACGAGACGATGTTGAAAGACGTTTTAGTTCGTCGCCAAATAGATGTTTTTCATGCGGCACTGAGTCGTTATGACTTAGGTGAAATGATGGATTCGGGACCGGCTGGCTGCGATTCTGATAAGTGTTTGATGCCGGAGACTAAGGCTATGTAATAGCCAATAGCCAAATCCCCGACTTCTGAAATTACTTCGATATTTCACGAACATAACCAGAAGAAGTCGGGGATTTTATTTCTCAACCATTCACATAATAATCCCGTGTTCCCTTCGCATTCATCGCTTCTCCGAGTCGATTTAACCCGTACACGTAAGCAGCAGTTCTCATGGAAACTGACAATTCCTGAGATTTTTTCCAAATTGCCTCAGTTTCTTCGACCATTTTATGCTTCAACCGCTGGTTGACTTCCTCCAGCGTCCAATAAAGCCCGCTGCGGTTTTGCACCCACTCAAAATAACTAACCGTTACGCCTCCCGCATTGACTAAAATATCAGGAATTACCTGAATCCCCCTCGCTTCTAAAATCAAATCAGCAGCAGAATCAATCGGCCCGTTAGCTACTTCAAGAATAAACTTAGCCTTAATATCATTAACATTTGCTTCCGTTATTTGATTCTCCAAAGCTGCTGGAACGAGCACGTCTACATCTAATGCTAAAAGCTGTTCATTTGTCAAGATTTCGTGTTCGATAATATTGCAAACAGAACCTTCGCAGTAAAGAGCTTTGATACCTTTGTTAGAGTCTTTAAAGCCTCGAATACTGGGGATATCCAGCCCTTGTTTAGCATAAATTCCCCCTTGGGAATCGCTGACAGCAACAACTTTGTAACCTGCTTTCCAGAGAAGTTCAGCTATTTCTGCACCGGCATTACCAAAACCTTGTACTGCTACAGTTGTATCTTGAGGATTTAGCTCAAATTTGGGTAAAATAGTTTCTACTACAAAAAAAGCACCCATTGCTGTTGCCGTATCTCTGCCCAAACTGCCACCAATTGTCACTGGTTTACCAGTCACCACCGCTGGAGAAAGCTGCCGCTTAATAATATTGTATTGATCCATCATCCAACCCATAATCATGGGATTGGTGTAGACATCCGGCGCGGGAATATCGACATCGGGGCCGATGAAATCTGCGATCGCATCGACATAGCCCCGGCTCAACCGTTCCAATTCCAGTTTGGACAATTCCTTGGGATTGAGAGTAATTCCGCCCTTGGCTCCTCCAAAAGGCAAGTTCAAAACTGCACATTTAAAAGTCATCCAAAATGCTAAGGATTGCACTTCATCAAGGGATACTCCCGGATGATAGCGCACTCCTCCTTTAGACGGGCCTCTGGTATTGTCGTAGCGCACCCGATAACCTTGAAAAATTCGCAGGGAACCGTCGTCCATCCGCACGGGAATCGATACAATTAAACTGGATTTGGGGTGTTTCAGCCGTTCGATCGTATCCTCGGAAAGGGACACATATTTTAAGGCTCGTTCTAATCGGCGACTGGCATCGGCAAATAATGAATCAGACATAAGAAGTTAGTTGACTGTTGAGTGTTGTTAATTGACTGTTGTCAGAGAGAAAAAGGCTTCGGGTGCTTAAGCTAATTTAATCACAATCCTGGTTGAATGCTGCCTCCTTTCTTCTGACAACAGTCAACTAAGAACACTCAACTGTTTTGTATTGATCGACAATCTCGCAGGGCCAAGCAGCAATTAAGCAGATACACTTACAATAGAAGGTGATATTTAAGCTCAAGCCTCAACTTGAGTTTGATCGCTCAAATCACAGCCAGCCATCAGGGGAATTAAATTCTGAAATAGATCGAGGCTTTAGCTGACGTTAGAAACTGAATTATTATTATGGTTGGACTCCTAGCCGCACTCTCTGCGTCTGCGGCAGGGGGTATGAGAATTGCCCTGCCCCTGCTGTTAATTGGTTTGTTGCGGATTGACAAACTTTGGTCGGAAATACCTCTATTGTCGGGGGTTCCCCCCCAGGTGGCTATCACCATCTTGGTGAGTTGGTCGCTGTTAGAGTTATTTGCTTCTAAAACCTTTGTAGGACAGCGGGTACTGCAAATTGTGCAAATTATTTTCAGCCCTATTGTAGGAGCAATTATGGGAATTTCGATCGCTCAAGTAAGTTCGATCGAGGAAATTATTGCTCACCCTTGGATGCTGTGGATAATTGGTATTGTCGGAGGTTTGTTGGCTTTAGTGCTGCAACTGGTACAAGCAGGATGGTTTTATCGGCTGCGGGGTTTGCCGATTTGGGTGATTTTCCTCCAAGATGTTCTGTGCATTTCCTTGGTTTTGTTTGCCTTTGACGCCCCGCGGCAGGGAGGGTTATTTGCTATGCTGCTGCTGTGGCTGGCAATTCGCAGTTCTAAAGAGTGGTATCGCTGGTACAAAAGTCAGGGAATACCGGGTGATAGGGGAAATCCCCGCCGCCGCAAGCGCGATCCTGATTAATTAGTGATTAGTTATTGGTAATTAATCATATCGTTTGCGGTTGTTTCGGAATGATTTAACCGCAGATACCGCAGAGGGCGCTGAGGAAGAGAAGAGAGATGAATAATTCAGATCCCAACGGATTTGATATCATTAGTCATTTGTAACAACAGTCAACAGTCAACGGTCAATTGTCAACTGTCAACTGTCAATTTAAAGCAATCCGATCGAGTGTAGCGGGCCCTGACCCGTAATTAACTCCAGCAATAATGCCACAAAACCAATCATCGCCACACGACCGTTCCAAACTTCCGCCCCCGTGGTCAAACCCCACTCCCACTGCTCTTGAGGGTACATTTTCACTGTCTTGGAAGGGCGTATAACATCCGAGAATTTAACGCTGGGAGATTCGATCGACTCGATGACTAAATCGGCCAAAGCTTCAATAAACACCGGATGAGTATTCAGGGCGGGCACTCGGTAGAAATTTTTAATCCCCGATTCTTCGGCTAATTCTCGATACTCCATGTCAATTTCTTGCAGAGTCTCGATGTGTTCGGAAACAAAACTAATCGGAACTACCAACAAATCTTGGACTCCATTTTCTGCCAATTCGGTAATCGCGTCTTCGGTGTAAGGCTTGAGCCATTCCACCGGGCCAACCCGACTTTGATAAGCTAGAGTGTGTTCGTTCGATCGATCCAAATGTTCCATAATCAGACGAGTGCAATCTTCAATCTCGCGCTGATAGGGGTCTGCAGCCTCTTCTACGTAGCTCAGGGGGACGCCGTGGGCGCTGAAAAAGATGTGAACTCGATCGGGATGAGGATTGTGGTCTAGTTCTTGGGCTATCAATTCCGACATTGCCTGAATGTAGCCTGGCCGCTTATACCAAGAAGGAATCGCGGTATATTCGATATCTTTGAGGGCTGGATCTTTGCCCCACATTTCTTCTAGCTGCCGGAAGCTAGAACCGCTGGTGCTGATAGAAAATTGAGGATACAGCGGCAAGATTGTCAAATGTTCGATGCGATCGCGCTTAATTTTGGCGATCGCCTCTTCGGTAAAAGGATGCCAGTAGCGCATCCCCACGTATACTCGAGCATCTTGTCCCTTGGACTGCAAGACGGATTGCAGCGAAGCGGCTTGTTCCTCGGTAATCCGCCGCAAAGGAGAGCCGCCCCCGATTTGGCGGTAGTTTTCCTGGGATTTCTGAAAACGCAGGGTCGAAATCAACCAGGCGAGCGGTTTTTGCATCCACGGAAACGGAATGCGAATGATTTCCGGGTCAGCAAACAAGTTGAACAGGAAAGGACGGACATCCTCGATTTGATCTGGCCCGCCCAAGTTTAATAGCAATACTCCCACACGACCCATAGCGGTTACAGCTCTCCCAATATCTCAGTTCTGTTACTTATCTTTATCATATAACTTAATAATATCTTAAGTCGATAGCAAGGTATACATAATTTTGACTATGGCAACTATTTTTAGAGATTTAAGTTATCGGTATCAGTGGCTCTACGATACGATCGCGCGTCTTGCTGCTTTGAGCGTAGGTGGCGATGCTCGTTTGGGTCAACAAGCCTGGGAAAATTTGACCCTCAGCGCCGAAACTAAAGTTTTAGACCGTTGCTGCGGTAGCGGTCAAACTAAGCAATTTCTGGTGCAATATTTCCAGGATGTCACAGGACTTGACGCTTCGCCATTATCTCTGCAACGGGCAAGGAAAAATGTACCATCAGCCAATTATTATTTAGAAGCTTTTGCTGAGTCGATGCCTTTTCCCGACTGTCAGTTTCACAGGAGTACACAGCAGCGTTGCGATGCACGAAATGCAACGGGCGCAATTGCGACAAATCTTTTAAGAAGTGTACCGCGCGATCGAGCCAGGTGGTCTATTCATTTTGGTAGATTTTCACTCGCCTACTAATCCGGTATTTTTGCCAGGGTGGGCTGTATTTTTGTGGTTGTTTGAGACTGAAACTGACTTGGGGAGTTTGTTGGCAGAGGTGGGATTGCGATCGTACAATTCCGAAGGAACTCAACAACCAAAAGTTTATGCTGGCGGCAGCATTCAAGTAATCCAAGTTCAAAACATATCAAATCCGGTAGCATCGTCGGGCGTCAAGTCCAGTCAACCGTAAACAATCACCGAAGGTACAACCGGAATAGATATAATTTATCTGCGTTAATCGGTGTTTATCTGCCTGTATCTGCGGTTAAAAAAAGAAAAATTAACCGCAGAAGACAATGGATTGACGCTGATTCACGCAGAGGTCGAGAATAGATATCTGAATAATGCCGATGCTAACAGATTTGATATCATGGTTTTCCCTATCAATCAAAAAATGTGCAATAACTCTACTCATGACTAATGACTAATGACTAAACAAACTTTTTCGCTTCTGCCAAAGCCGCCTCAAACTTGAGCAATACATCTTTTTCTGTGTGAAGAGCTTTCTCTTGTTCCAGCAGCGGGCGACCAAAGCGAAAAATACCGTCCTGTTCTACGTGGTCTACATAAGGCAGCGTTTCTGGATGCGGCAAAAATTTTCTGCCGATTGGGTACGGCGTGTGGAAAGAAAAACTAAAATCGGGAAACTTGTCGCTTTTGATTTCGAGATAGTAAAGCGAGTAATAATCTTTGATGTCGGAGTACACGCATTCGCGGCACTTATTTACCAATTTGCGGTTCTGATAGAAAAAATCCCACTTATCCCAATAGTAGCCATCTTTCATCATTTCCTGGTGGTCGTCGCACAGTTCCAGATATAATTTGTCAGCATCCGCCGGACGGTAGAAGTAAAGCATGGCGTAAGGCATTTCAATCAGTAACTTGACTGCTTGATTTTTTCGCTGGTACCATTCCTGCTGGTGAGTTTCGTAGACTTCCTTATATTTATTAATTGCTTTAAAGCTGTTGAGCTGATTTTCTTTTGCCCACCGCGACGCCCAAACTGTCCAGTAAGCTAGCTGGAAGGTTGCTGAAATTTCCGCCGAACCTTGTTCTTTCCAGTCGGCAATTATTTTTTCCCACTCTGAACTAAAAGCTACTCGGGATTGTTCGTTTTCTACGGGGTTTTCTGTATTGATTGGGGTGGGTATTGGGCGATGATTTTTAATCAGCCCTTTGGGTTCTTTGCGCCAATTATTAATATCGGTTGGCGTTAGACTTAAGATCAATCTTCTGTCGTGAACGGGATATTCTAAATGGATTCCTGATTTGCGGAAAGAGCGGTATTCTAAAATAGGGAGTTTGTCTTGTTCAATCCACTGCTGGCGTTCTGCTGGCGAACACTTGAGTATTGTTTCTACTTCTACCGGATCGACGGCTAATTCACTTTTGAATGTCTCCCAAAATCTTTCTTGTTCGGCTGGATTTGCTTCCAGCAGGGATACAATTCGGTTGACGAGGTGATCGGTTTGGTCTTGGCAATTTTCGGGAAGTCCTAAGAAGTCGAGGAGTTTGGTCTTGAGTATTCGTCTGGCAGAGATTAGCTCGGCTAACATGAGAAGCTCCAGTAGAGTCATGACTTGCGCCCTTGAACTGGCAAGATTTGCACAAGTCTTATATATCTTAATAGATTCTCCTGGGTTGTCGGCAATTGAAAGGTCTGCGCGAGTGAAGCTATCCCGATCGCGCCTGCGGACCGGTTGCGGTAGGGAATCGCGGAACCTCGGCCCCATCCCTAAGCCAAAATACTCAAAACAAGGGCAAAAGACCGATCGACCTTTTGGCTAAATTGGCTAAAATCGATAATTGCGATCGCGCACCCACAAACTCACAGGCACAGCATGGCCTGTTTTGTCAACCTTTACTTCTACCAAAAAAGATTGTCGCTGCTTCCTTTGAGCTTCGCTAATCTCCTGATTGACTTTTTCCCTTTCATCCTCTGGCATATAATAAGTTTCTAAGCCGTATTCCATCTGCCAACCGTTATATTTGCCCTTAATAGCGATTTGATTCGCGGGCAAATTGGCGGGATTTTCCGGGCTGACGCGGACGGGTTTCCAAGCTTGGGGGCGACCGGGATTAGTCGCGGCTTTTGGCGCTTCTAAGATTACATAAAAACTGGTTTGTGGCTTGACACTGTGCGTATTTTGTGGACAAACAACTCTTGGCGGACAATATATTTTTTCTCCAGGTAAATCTTTCCAGCCGGGGAGTTTTTGGAGATTTGTGATAGCGGAAATATCATAGCTCAAAACTTGGTAATAGCCGCGCAAAAAGTCGTAAGGGTCTACTGGTGCTGTTTGCAGGACAACTGTTTTGCCAGTAATAAAAGTGTAAACTGCGGTGGCGGGTACGGCGGCAATTAGTCCGATTTGCAGCAGCAAAGGAACCCACAACCGCCACCCGGGAAGGCGTTTCGCAGCGGGGGGAAGGGTGAATGATGGGGGAGTAGCGCTGGTATCTGCTATTTCGGAACTTTGATCTGTTAAAGCTGGATTTTCGGTGTTCATATTGGGAATTGGGAATTGGTTCGCAGAATAATATCGTTGACCTTTGAATCGGCCTAATCATCTTCCGAGTGCAGTGCAAGCGGGACGATCGCACTATAGTAGAATGCTCCTATTCATCGGGGATTTTTGCGAAGTGGCGCTCGAACCACAAACCCGCAGCTATTACGCCAATTCCGCACAAAACAAATACAAAAGATTTGAGCAACAATCCTGTATTATATTCAAACACTCGGCTGATAATTTGCAGGGTGATTAATACCATGCCTCCCCAAAAAGTCTGGCGGTTTCCTACAGTTAAACCTTCTCGGATTAAGCCGACAGCGAGCAAAAATGATAAAACATTGAACAGAAAAGTTGCCAATTGAGGAAGGGGAGTAAAATTGAGGTGAATAAGCGGTATTAAGGCGCTGGCGAGAATTAAAATGCCGATCGCACTTGTAGTCAAATCCACTGCTTTTTGTCTTGGTCGCCGCAGTTCCAAACGTCCCAAGCGCAGCCACTCAAACACCGTGAAACCGCCCAAAACAGCCACATTTGCCAGCAAAACCCAATCCGACTCCGTTGGCGCAGGATTCGGCGAATCTTGCCACAACCAGTGGAAAGAAAGAAAATAAAACAAACTGGCGAGAAACAGCAGTGCTAAACTGCGGGCGGTAGGTTGAAACAGCTTGCTGCGTACCTTCGGCCAGATTGCATCGTCGTATCCCCACAGCAAAGCGGGCGGTAGGGCGCAAAAAATTGCTGTACCCCAGGTTAGATTTAAGCCTTGGACGATAGAAACTTGTAGGGAAAAAATTATCACGATCGCACCTATGGCAAAAATAGCACGCGATCGACACCAATAAGCCAGTGGCACAAACATTATACTGGCTGCGATCGGCATTTGCCGCACCAAAACTTCCAGCCAAGAAAACTCGACTTTGGAAGACCAATCTAACACGGCAAGCCAATAGCCCAAACCGATTAAAAGTGCGGACAAAACGCCCAAGGAAGTCAACCGCAAACTGTAAGCCATTCCGAGCACGCCGATTCCCCAAGCAAGGAAAAGTCCGTAGGAAGAACCGCCAATATGGAACATTTGCGCCATCAATGCCATATTTGCTCCTAAAATCAGAGCTCCTAACAGCAACAATCCTTCACCTAGGAGTTTGTTTCGCCCTTTTGTTGCGGGCATATTGGGATTGGAGTTTTGGCTTCGGGATGGGGGAATTCGCCACAGATAGAAACCTGCTGCATTGACTGCTACGAAAAGACTTAGCAGCAGTGCAACTCTCACTTCGCGCGACCAAACTTGCCAGTTTGCCGCTACAAAGGTGATGACTCCTATACCGAGGAGAATGCCGCCGAGACTGATGAGAATGCTGAGGAAACGGTTGCGGGAGGCGGTTTCGAGTGTGTTGAATTGGTAGCGTTCGGAAAGTTGTTGGTAGAATGAAGTGTCGATGAGTCCTTCTGCTTGCCAGAGTTTGGCTTGAGCTCGCAACTCGCGCCGAAATTTATCTGAAATCATTTTTAATATTCCAGAGGATTTGAACTGTGATAGTTTTTAATATGTCACTTGTGGGTCGATTGTCGATGGAGGCTGGGACACCTGCTGAACTTGCACAGCAGATTTGATTGATATCCTTCGGCTGTTGAAACCGTTTCTACAGAAACAAACTCCCAGCAGAAAGGAACGAATAAATCAAGGAATGTAATTTTATGGTACAAGCTCAATCTAAAAAATTAACTTTTGACGAGTACCTTAATTACTCAAATGATACGGGTCAACGCTATGAGTTAATTGATGGGGAGTTAATAGCTTTGCCACCAGAATCTGAACCTAATAATTTCATTGCTAACTATCTATTTTTCTATCTTGCTAGCAGCGGGCTAGTGCCACTCAGGCTGATTAAAACGCATAATTGCGAGGTTCAAGTTGCCGTTTTGCGATCGGGAGATGCGGCCAACCGCTACCCCGATTTGATAATTCTGGAACCTGAACACATTCCGCTGACAGCAACCAGGCTAACTATCACTTTCGATATGCTGCCTCCTCGGTTTGTAGTGGAGGTAGTCAGTCGGGGTAGAGTGGGCAGCGATCGGGATTACGATCGCAAACGAGCTCAGTACGCAGCGCGGGGCATCGCAGAGTATTGGGTTATCGATCCAATAGAAGAAGTGGTGACGGTTTTGCGGCTTGAGGACGGGCAATATGTTGAGGTTGGGGTGTTTCGGGATGGAGAGGCGATCGTATCTCCGATGTTTCCACAGCTAAGTTTGACGGTTCAACAGATTTTGAGTGGAGAGGTTTAAGGGCGGATCAATAGCTAATTGGTTAGCATTCTTGTAACCACCTACCGATTAGTGAAAATCTCCACTCTCAACCTGATTAAGGCTATGTTTCCATCCCTACTAGGGTTTTAGTTTGATTGCGGCGGCGCTCGATTTGCGTCGAGATGCAATTTGGAGTAACCCGTTTCAATCCCTAATAGGGTTTTAGTTTGATTGCGGCACAAGCCTTGTAATGCAACAATGCCGGCAGCCATGTTTCAATCCCTAATAGGGTTTTAGTTTGATTGCGGCGACCGTTCGCGCAAGATACACTTATTCTCCCACGTTTCAATCCCTAATAGGGTTTTAGTTTGATTGCGGCGCGCAAGCGCACCCCTCGCAGGCTCGGGGCACATCGTTTCAATCCCTAATAGGGTTTTAGTTTGATTGCGGCATCGCATAAATTAGGAGCGGCGCATTTTTCCGGCAGTTTCAATCCCTAATAGGGTTTTAGTTTGATTGCGGCGAACGAAGCCCCACGACAACAACCGCCCGCAACCGTTTCAATCCCTAATAGGGTTTTAGTTTGATTGCGGCAAAATCTCAAAGGCTTGTGTCCGTTTCATGAAGAAAAGTTTCAATCCCTAATAGGGTTTTAGTTTGATTGCGGCGCCACTAAAAACCTACCCGCTTCCAATCCGGTAGTTTCAATCCCTAATAGGGTTTTAGTTTGATTGCGGCTGGAATTTTGCCCACCAATTTTGGAAATCTTTCCGGTCTTCGTTTCAATCCCTAATAGGGTTTTAGTTTGATTGCGGCCTCACGGATGCAACTGGCACGAAAAGATGGCGCTAGCGTTTCAATCCCTAATAGGGTTTTAGTTTGATTGCGGCGCGGCAGCCTCAGCCGAAGATTGCCACGCACGGAACTGTTTCAATCCCTAATAGGGTTTTAGTTTGATTGCGGCATGAATATAACACTAAAACTCCCCAACCCGCAACAGCACGGTTTCAATCCCTAATAGGGTTTTAGTTTGATTGCGGCTGCCATATCTGAAAGCCTTACTCTATTTAGTTTTCAAGGTACATTTCCGTAAACTGATATAAAAAGTAGCATTTGAGCGATCGACCTGTCAAGAGGCAAAATTTTCAAATGCCCTCAAAACCCATCACAGCCAGCATTACAGCGTTTCCGGGAACATTTTTTTTCCCCAAAGTAGCTCAAATCCTTACAGAACAAGCGATACAACCGAAAAAACCACCCCCAAAAAAAACCTACCAATTCCCGGAAATTTCAACCCTCAACCCGATTCAAATTCCAGTCGTAAGGCAAAAAAACGATCGCCCATCCATCACCCACAGCCGCCTCCGGCCCCAAATAACCGCCCACATACTCAGCCACCGAACCCGCCGCCTTTACAAAATCCTCGCCGTACCACTTAAAAATCTTGCTCAAATAAAGCGTCTTTTTCTGGGCATCATATCGCACCTTATCAGGATTGTGAATAAAACGGCTGGCATCCGCTTCTAGTTGAGTCCGTACCGACTCGGGGAAATAAGCCCCCCGGCGCAGCAGCGGGCACCCGACTGAAGCGCAAACTAATGCAAAATGGATGCGCGGTTCGGCAAATTCCGGCCGCAAAATTGCGTGTTCGATTTGATTGAGACTGTGCTTTTTGCCGCCAATAATCGAATTTGAACGAGTGAAAAAATCCAAAAAACTCAGCCAGTTGGGAATTCCCAAAATTTTGGGACGGATGGACGCGATCGGATATACTTCCAGAACATGAGAAATTGCGATCGCATTATACGCATTCAGCCACAACGCCAGCCGCGCATCCGCATCAGTACCATCCGCCAAATCCACATCCGCCAAACTTTCCAGCCACCCCCTCAAAACATCCGCCCCCTCAGCTTTCCAGCCCCGATAATTGACCCGGCCGAAATCGTCAACGTAGCGTTGCAGCAACTCGTCCCAAATCGTAAAGTCGATCGTACCGATCATTTATTACTATCCATAATATAAGGCGGGCATTGCTTTAGCTTCTGCTTCTATTTAATACTACCGTCAACCCAAATAACACCTGCAACGGTAGCATTTTTTAGATTGGCCCCCTCAAACGAGCTCTGGTTAAATTAGCATCGCTAAAATTAGCGCCTTGTCAATTAGCTTGCGGCAAAGAAGCCCCGCTCAAATTTGCCCCGGATAAATTAGCTTCCCTAAAATTTGCTCCTCTCAAATCTGCATTTGCTAAACTCCCCTGCGCTAGAGGAATGCCGATCAAATCGCCGCCCGGACACTGGTTACTTTACCGCAACTAATTGATTTGCTGCGGGTTAGGTGAAATCACTGGTGTAGCCAACCCAAAAATCATTCCCCATGAAACTGCTCCCAAAGTTACAGATTTCCGCCTCTTTACCTTCTACAATCTTAAAAGATTCTTAATTTCAATTTCAACGGGGATCGGTTTATTCCGGCACAACACCCCTCCCACTTTGATCTGCAATTTTTTAATTTCCCCTTACCTCTATAACACACTATGACGGATCGAACCAACTTTTTCGATAAACTGTTAGCGGCTGTTGAAAGCAATCAAAGTTTGCTTTATTTAGCCCTCGACCCCGACCCGGAAACCTTGCCCGCGCTGGTTTCCATGACTGGGGAGGAAACTCAAACTTTTGTAACTGATTTGTTGTCAAAGCTAAAAAGTGCGATCGACCAAACAGCCGATTTAATCTGTGCCTGCAAAATCACCCTCGGTTTTTACCAATCTCTCGGTATTCCCGGTTGGGCATTGCTGCAAGAAATTTTAACAATTATTCCCCCTCACCTGCCAGTAATTTTAGATGCCAAACACTGCGATTTAAATACCAGCACAGTGTTTGCCAAAATTGTATTTCAAGACTGGCGAGTTGACGCTATTACTTTAAGTCCCTATCCCGGATTCGACCAAGTAGCGCCTTTTTTGTTATACGCTGGAAAAACTGTTTTTGTCCTCTGTGCCACCGCCAACCCGTCAGCGGCGGATTTGCAAGAATACCCGACGCCAAACAACCCTTTTTACTTGCAATTAGTCCGACTCTCTCAAACTTGGGGAACTCCCGAAAAACTCGGTTTAGAAGTAGGAGTAATGCCGGATATGTTAGCCCGCATCCGCAGAGAGGCTCCTGAACGCCTAATTTTAGTAGAAGGAGACATCCCCGTAGAAAATGACCTCACAGAAGAAAACGACCTCGCACAACTGCTGGCGGCTGGTTTAAGCAAGAATGGTGAAGATTTATTGCTGCCAGTCCCCCCGAGTTTATTAGCGGGAAAAGAGCCGCGCCGAGAAATTGAGAAATTGCGGGATAGTATTAATAAACAGAGGCTGCGGGCGATCGAAGGTAGTCCCACTTGCGAACTGTGGCTGCCGGATGTTTGCTTTTTGCAACCGGAACCTCACCGCGATTTAATCTTGCAACTTTATGACATCGGCTGCGTAGTTTTTGGCGACCACGTACAAGCATCGGGAGCCGTATTTCCCTATTACATCGACTTGCGGAAAATTATCTCAATTCCGCAGATTTTCCATCAAATTGTCAGCGCTTATGCAGACATTCTCAAGGATTTAAAATTCGATCGCATTGCCGGAATTCCCTACGGTTCTTTACCCACAGCAACGGGTTTAGCATTGCGGATGGAACGCCCGATGATTTTCCCGCGCAAGGAGGTGAAAACTTACGGGGCGGGCAAATTGATTGAGGGGCATTTTCAGGCAGGAGAAACGATTGTCGTAGTCGATGATATTTTAATTAGTGGCAAAAGCGTGATGGAAGGCGCGGCTAAGTTAAAATCGGCCGGGTTGAATGTGGAAGATATCGTGGTATTAATCGACCACGAACAGGGAGTCAAAGATAAGATGCAGGCCAACGGTTATCGCGCACATTCTGTGCTAGCGCTTTCGGAAATAGCTGAAGTTTTGTATCGAGCAAATCGCATTGATACCGAGCAATTCAATCTTTTGACTGCGGAACATTAAACCCCAATTCCTGTAGGGGCTGTTTTCTCGTTCCCAGGCAGAGCCTGGGAACGAGTAAGAACTATGGGTGTCAACTTAAGACTAAAACCCTGTATCTCTCTCGTTTGTATCGAAGTCTCGATCCCCCTAAATCCCCCTTAAAAAGGGGAGTAGGGGTTGACTTTGAGTGCTTCCAGTTCCCCCCTTGTTAAGGGGGGTTAGGGGGGATCGAGAGGATTGTGACTCAGACCGAAAACTGATACTACGTTTAACTTTAAGTTGACACTAATGGAGTAAGAATTCGCCCCTACAAGGTAAATAAATCAACCTTGCAGAACTTCAATTAAAGCATCGCCTATCGCCCGACAGCCGACGAGTTTCATGCCTTCCGACATGATATCACCAGTGCGATAACCTCGATCCAAAACTTCGACGACTGCTTGCTCGATTTTATTAGCAGCTTCCGGCTGATTTAAGGCGTAACGTAGCATCATTGCTGCGCTTAAAACTTGGGCGAGGGGATTGGCTTTATCTTGTCCGGCGATGTCTGGTGCGGAACCGTGCACGGGTTCAAAAACCCCCGGCCCGCTTGCTCCCAAACTAGCAGAAGGCAGCATCCCAATACTACCAGTTAGCATTGCCGCCGCATCGGAAAGAATGTCGCCGAATAAATTGCCGGTGACAATCGTATCGAACTGTTTCGGCCAGCGAATTAACTGCATGGCGGCGGCGTCAACGTAGAGGTGAGAAACTTCAACATCAGGGTATTCTGAAGAAAGGGCAATAATACGATCGCGCCACAGTTGCGAAACATCCAAAACATTCGCTTTATCAACGGAACACAGCCTTTTGCCCCGCTTCCTGGCTGTCTCAAAAGCGACACGCCCGATTCTATCAATTTCTGACTCGGTGTAAGCCATCGTATTGACACCGCGTTTTTCGCCTGTTTCCGTCTCAAAAATACCTTTCGGTTTGCCGAAATAAATGCCGCCGGTGAGTTCGCGGATGACCATAATATCCACGCCTTCGACAACTTCCCGTTTCAAACTAGAAGCATCAACCAATTGCGGTAAAATAGTCGCAGGACGCAAATTTGCAAACAATCCCAATCCGGCGCGCAGTCCTAATAATCCAGTTTCCGGCCGCTGTTCGCGGGGCAAATTATCCCACTTGTAACCGCCAATAGCTGCTAACAATACTGCATCGCAGTTGCGGCATTTTTCCAGTGTTTCTTCGGGTAGCGGATTGCCTGTTGCATCAATAGCAGCGCCACCCATTAAAGCTTCTTGAAATTCAAAGCCGATGTCCAATTGTTGACCGACAAGTTTCAGGACATCTACCGCCACAGCGATAATTTCAGGGCCGATGCCGTCTCCTGGTAAAAGAGTGATGCGGTAGTTTTGAGTCATATCGATTTTGGAGTTTTGATTTGAGATTTGAGATTGAGAGTTAATGGGAATTCTTTGGAAATGCAAGACATTCTCACAAGGTTATAATCATATCAGGATAAGCAACCTCAAAATTCATTATGACATTCCCGACTTACCCGCCTGCTCAAGCTGAACCGCCTTTAGACCCCCGGCAGAGTTTGCCAACAATGTATGATTTACCCAGCGAAGACCCAAAGGAGCCCGGTTTGCCAGATACATTTCATTTAGATCAGCCGCAACTCTTGGAATTCACGTTTTTGCCGCCGGGATGGGATGCGGAACAAGTCTTTACAGCCAGTGACCTAAATTTGTATTACGATGCAACACAACCGCGCTGGCATAAACGCCCGGATTGGTTTGCTGCGGTGGGTGTGCCAAGGCTTTATCAAGGGCGCGATATGCGTTTGAGTTATGTAGTTTGGCAAGAACGGGTAAATCCGTTTGTGGTGGTGGAATTGCTATCGCCGGGCACTGAAGATGAAGATTTAGGGCGGACTGTTCAGCAAGCTGGGGAACCGCCGACTAAGTGGCAAGTTTATGAACAAATTTTGCGGATTCCTTACTATTTTATTTTCAGTCGCTACACGGATGAATTGCGAGCTTTTCATCTTGTAGGAGGCCACTATGAACCTGCAGAATTAATTGATGGGCGGTTATTTATTCCTGAGTTGCAGTTGAGTTTAGGTTGGTGGCAAGGCACTTATAAGAGTATGAATCGGTTGTGGGTGCGGTGGTTTACGGCCCAAGGAGGGTTGATTTTGAGTCCGGGTGAAAGAGCAACGGCGGCGGAACGGCAACTGATAGAAGCTCAACAGCAAGTTCTAGAATCTCAACAGCAACTCACAGAATCTCAACAGCAACTCACAGAATCTCAACAGCGAGAGGAAAGACTAGCGGCGCGGTTGCGGGAGTTAGGCATCGATCCTGAACAGTTGGTTTAATAGTTCTCGCACCCAGGCCTGGTGAAACCCGGTTTCAACTCCTCGAATCCGCGCAACAGGAGTGAAATAAGATAAAAACAGTTCGATCGCACGCACGTACCAAAAACATCGGCAAGGAGTCGCGCAGTGGCAGAGGGCGAAGGCATACCAACATCAGCACAGATTGATTCTCGGGACTATTCTTGGGCCTTTTGGCCAGTCGTCCCCCTCTATCCCTACAGCAAGCGGCGCACCATCCGCAAGGAAATAGTCAAGGACACAATCTGGACTTTTGACCAACTACAAGGCATTTTCTACGTTGTCGTCCCGATTCGGATGACAGTAATTAAACTAGAACCCGAAGGCCTTCTCGTCTACGCCCCCGTTGCACCGACTCCTGAGTGCATCCGCTTGGTAAAAGAGTTAGTAGCAGAGCACGGCGAGGTGAAGTACATCCTGCTGACAACGGTTTCGGGCATCGAGCACAAGGTTTTTGTCGGCCCCTTTGCGAGGAGTTTTCCCGAAGCGCAGGTATTTGTCGCCCCGCAGCAGTGGAGTTTCCCGGTGAATTTGCCGCTGAGTTGGCTGGGTTTGCCGGCGAAACGCACCTCTGTACTGCCGTTTGACAGCAGCAACACGCCGTTAGCCGATCAATTTGACTGGGCAATTCTCGGCCCGCTAGACCTCGGTTTGGGCAGATTTGCAGAAGTTGCGTTATTTCACAGACGATCGCGCACGCTGATGTTAACAGATTCCATAGTTTCCATTCCCGAAAATCCGCCCGCGATCGTCCAACTCGACTCGTACCCGCTGCTATTTCACGCCAAAGACAGCGCCTTGGAGACGGTGGCAGACACCCACGAAAATCGGCGCAAAGGGTGGCAGAGAATCGCCTTATTTGCCATGTATTTTACGCCTAGCGTGCTGGAAGTGCCGCCGTGGTCGGAGGTGTTCGCCAACGCACTAGAAGCGCCAGAACGCTCTAGGAAAGCTTATTTCGGGTTGTATCCGTTCAAGTGGAAAACACATTGGGAGCGATCGTTTGAGGCTTTGCGGGGAGGAGGGCGGTTGTTTGTGGCGCCGATTTTGCAGACTTTGATTCTCAACCGCGCGCCGAGGGAAACTCTCGATTGGGTGGATAAAGTGGCGAGTTGGGACTTTGAAAAAATTGTACCTTGTCACTTCGATGGTGCGATCGACTCCCGGCCGCGTGAATTTCGCCAAGCATTCTCATTTCTGGAAAAACACTCGCCTGTTAATTCCTTACCCGAAGATGATTTTAAATTGCTCAGGCAGATTGATGCGGGTTTGAATAAAACTGGTTTGGTTCCACCTGCGAAAGACAAGGTTTAATCTTACATCTTGCACCATTGTTAAGAACAGGCAAGATTCCTGTTCCACCCAACTCAATTTTATTGTGGAAGGGGAATCTTGCCCGTTCCTAAACAGGTAATTAAGAAGGGTGCAACATCTCAATTTAATCTTATACCAAGTTGCGTTCAGACGTACAATCATGAGTGATACCAAGTTGGGGTATAAACCGTAATTCCATGAATAAGAAAAACTTTTTGCTGGTACTCTGTCTGTTGCTACCAAGCCTAGTCATAGGCTGCAAGCAGCCAGAAACCTCTCAACAACAGGCATCAAGTCCGTTTGTCACCACACAAACCACCACCATCCCAGGTTGGAAAAAATTTGAGGGACGGGGTGCACAATTACAGTTACCGGAGAGTTATAGCGGCGGAGATCTCAGCCAAAATCTGGACGTGGTGGTTCAAAAGCTGGAATCTTTGGGGCCCTTCTATCAGCAGATAGCTCAGTCTCTCAAACAGAATCCATCCGCATTCGTCATTTGGGCTTTTGACTCGAAGGTTGGTAAACCCGGTTTTCTGAGTAATGTCGCTATTGCTATAGAGTCAGTTGGATCTACAGTGACAATAGATACATACTTGGATATGATTACCAAACAATTACCCAGCGAATTTCGTGTCGTGGAGCAGAAGAAGGTGTCGCTTGACCGCTATCAGGCAGGTCAGATCGTGACAGAATCAACAATTTCGGGTGTAACTGCCAAACAGATAATGTACACGATTAAGCAAGGGAGCAATATGTGGATTGTTGCATTCTCTACCAGTGCTGAGGAATTTGAACAGCGCAGGCCCACGTTTGAACAAAGTATTAACACGTTTTCAGTGAGCGATTAGCTTGACTTTTTTTCCAGCGAACATTGTATGCCTGTTGTATAAGCTGATACTAAGTTGCGTTCAAAGAGCTTATTCTAAAATGTGGGAAATAAGTCATTGATCGCAAGCGTTCCGGATTAGATGCGAGATTGACAAGTCCATGACAAAGTTCATCGACTACCTTAGACATTGACTTGAATATTCGATTATTAAAATAGTTTTCTCGTAAATCTTCCCACAGATGTTCAACTGGCATTAATTCGGGGCTATAAGACGGTTGAGTCAACAGCCGAATATTTTCGGAAATTTCCAAATTATTTGACATTTATCACCCTCAACTAGATTCTACATCAGAATGCAACTGGGTATTACATCTTGCACCATTCTCAAGAACAGGCAAGATGCCTGTTCCACACAACTCAATGCTATTGTGGAAGGGGCATCTTGCCCGTTTTTAAACAGCTAATTGAGAATAGTGCAACATCTCAGTTCAATCAGATATCTGTAGGGGCACGGCAATGCCGTGCCCTTACCTTTCGCACTTAAACTCATCAAACTTCACCACTTGCGACTCCGGTTTCCGCGTATCAAAATAGTAGCTGCTAACCGTACCCTCCCCCGTATCAAAAATAGTAAAAGCCGTAATATCGTTGCTATCAATATACGGCAGCGGCCGCCCGTCTTCTCCCAACAAAGGCGCAACAGTCGGCACCACAGGTTCCAATCCGTTCGGGTCTCCAATAGCGCTGTAATCTTCCCGATATGCCGGCGGCACAAATCGGCGCTTTTCCCCCGCAAAAGCACCGTAACTGTTGCCAACATTAGAACTCTCCAAAAAGTGCATTCCGCTGGAACTTACAAACCGATTCCACAAGTGCGAATGTCCGTAAAATACCAACTGCACCCCCGCTGTTTCTAGTAGCGGCACTACATCCCGAATCAGATAATCTTGCTGTTTCGGATACTCGTAACGCACCATTTTAATCTCGCCATTCTCCGCGCGATCGACTATTTGCACTGGGTCAGTATAAGCAGGTACAATATTGTCACCCAGAGAATGCGGCGGGTGGTGAAACATCACAATTTTATATTTTGCCTGCTGGAATTCCGCACTCTTTAACTCTTGTTGCAGCCAATTATATTGAGCGCTCCCCTTGACAATCGGCTCAAAAATATGCTGTCCGTATCCCCATTTTTCGGGATTATTAAAATCTTCGTCCCGTTCGCGATACCTGCCTCTCGCACCCGGATCTAAATTCGGAGTTCGCCAGATATTCGTAACATACAAAGTCACTAACCGCACGTCCCCAAAAGTCACAGCATAGTATTTTTTGCCTCCTGGTAAATTGAAAATTTCGTCATAGGTATCGCTATTAAAAGTATTGTTTTTTAGCCAGAGTTCGCGCACTGAAGAGTCATTCTTGGGATTCAAAGAGGTAGCACGTTGAGCGTATATTTTCTCGGCAACGGCGCGGGGAAAAGGATCATTAAATTGGTCATCAAGTTTGCTGTTGGTTGCAAAGCGACCCATGATTTCGTGATTGCCAATGGCGGGAAATAAAGGCGCGTGTTGGATCAGTTCGCCGCCGTTGTAAACGGTTTTGATGCCGTTTTTGTCCAGTTCGGAAAATGCGCGACCTTGCAGAGCGGGAAAGAAGGCGCGGCCTCGGTCGTCGTCAAACCATTCGGAAGCGCGATCGGGTATATTAATTAAATCCCCAGCCATCAAAACCGCGTCAACTCTCCCCATTGTTTCGGCTACTTTCTGGAGATTTGCTGCTGTCATAGGCATCAATTGATGGTCGGAAGTGAGGAGAATTTTAATCCCAATTCCTGCTGCTGGTGTGGGAGAAAGAGTGAAAACTTTGCTACTGACAGATGCGCCGTCTTTCCTTTCGCTAGTGACTCGATAAGGAATGCGAACACCGGGCATTAAATTGGAGACTTCTGCTTGATGCCGCCAGATGTCGCGGACTATGGAATTGCTGTCAACTATGCTTTGTTTGATTTCATCGGAGATGCGCGAGTCTTTGTCTTCGCGAGTGCGGCTTAGCTTAGTAGTATTTGCCGTCACAACTTGATTCAAATTTTCGCCGTAAGCAACAGTGTTGCGAGTACCAGCAAACTCTGTGAACCAGACAACTCGCACCGAGTTTGCTGTTGGGACTTGCAAAAACGGATCGGTTAAAAGCTGAGGTTCGTTGAGGTTAGATGGCATCATAAAACCTAGCAAGAGGACAATCAAAATCAAAACAGCAAAAAACCAGGGATTGCGAGAATAACCTTGAGAAATTTCAACTTTATTAGGCAAAGGCGTTAACATAATTCATTAGTCATTAGTTTGTAAGGGCGGGTTTCACCAGCCAAACAGAACTCGCCACCCCAATACATATAAACCCGCGACACCCACTTTAAATTTTAAACTACCAACGTTATCAAAAAGTTAAGAAATTAGTAAAATATCTCACCTCTAACAAACCTCAATGATTTTTTGACCTCTTTTCATCTCTCCATTCTGTTTCTCTGCGCCCTCTGCGCCCTCTGCGGTTCATAAAAAAAATCTTTGGCAAAAATGATTTAGACTTGCGATATAGCAATCTTAACACTCTTAAACCATCTTCAATCTCAAATAGATATGACTCGCCACCTTCTCAAGGCTAACTGCAAAACCGTACACTTGGGCGGTTTTTCTCCGAAGATCGAACCTGCTTTAACTGTCGATTCGGGCGATCGCATCGATATCGAAACCTATTCAGGATATTATGTTGCTGACAAAGCGCCGCCCGAATTTCTCACCCCCGAATTTTTAGATATTTGTCAGAATTTGCCTCCCAACCGCAAAGTTGGCCCAGGGCCCCACTTGCTGACAGGCCCGATTTATGTTAACAATGCCGAACCAGGAGACGTTTTAGAAATTCACATTGAGGATGTTTACCCAAGTTTACCAGTAGGATTTAATGCAATTCGCGCCGGATGGGGAGTTTTGCCTGAGTATTTTCCCGAACCTAAATTGCGGTTTATTCCGCTAGATTTAGAGCAAAAAATTGCAGAATTTCCTGCAGGTAGCGGCATTCGGATTCCCCTGCATCCTTTTTTTGGAATTATCGGCGTGGCCAATGCACAAATCAACCGTTCTTCTATTCCTCCAGAGCGCTACGGCGGCAATATGGACAATCAGGAACTCCAACCAGGAACGCGGTTATTTTTACCTGTTTTTCTGCGCGGCGGTTTACTGTCCGTCGGCGACGGACATTCGGCACAAGGAGACGGTGAAGTTGACGGTACTGCGATTGAAACTTCGATGAACGGGACTATTCAAATCATCTTACGCAAGGATTTTTTTCTGATATTTCCGTTTGCGGAAACGCCTACTCATATTGTGATTATGGGATTCGGGCGGACGTTAGATGAAGCCTTTGAAATGGCAGTAAAACAGACGGTTTATTGGCTGCAAAAGTTTGCAGGTTTCAAAGAAGAAGATGCTTATGTTTTCTCTTCCCTTGCGGTAAATTTTCGGATTACGCAGGCTGTCAACAATCCCCAAAAAGGAGTTCACGGGATGCTGCCCAAGTGTATTTTGCCGGAGGTGAAAATTATTGACCACCGAGTTTGAGGTAGTATGATAACACACCCTCTCGAAAAAAATCACGATCGCGATCGCACAAACTATACAAATTTGTCACTGCGGGGGGTCGATCGCGATCGCTATCCTGTTGAAAATTAAGCTTAAGATGGGATATAGTTACAAAATCTACCTACATCGACCTCAACATGAAAAACCACACTGACGATGTTGCCAAAAAAAATTTAGTCGATCGAGCTTTTGGAAGTGCAGCAATACCCGATCCGACAGCGTGGGTGCAAGAACATTATTTTTTGGCTAATTTCGCCGATACTCTCGCCCACCTCCAAGAAAATTTGTCTGATGACAGTTGCGAAATCAGCGAATCTGGCGAATCTGGCGAGGGGATATTATCGATCGATGCCAAAATTAGAGATATTTTGAGAGGTACTTTTAGCGACGACTGCTGGCAGTATGTCGAAAGTTTATTTTGAGGTTGGTAAAATCCCTAAGTATTTGTACGTTCATAACTTTAAATCGTAAATTTAACCAGTTTCAAAGCAGAATGCAACCGTAAGTCCCTCATCCAAACTCTTAGAGAGTCCATCATTCCCAAGTCTTCAATTTTTTCATCTCAAATATCAAAGGGTATCAGTTTCTTCCCCCAACACTGACTCGCAACTCAGAAGGCCTGGGTGCATTTCCACCACAATTGAACATATTGTGAGCTAGGATACTCTAGATCAACCCCAAATTACTGTCGCTAGGATTTTCGATCGATCGCAAAAACGCTGCACTTTCTTCGGGCAAAGCAGTATTGATAAACATCCCGCTGCCTAACTCAAACCCAGCTTGCTTGGTGACTCTGGGAATAATTGCGATATACCAGTGAAAGTATTTTGTTCCCCCTTCGGCGATCGGCGCCGATCGAATATTATAGTTGTAATCGGGATTGTTCAATCCGTAATAAAGCTTAGCCAGTACAGTTTTCAGAGTATCAGCAAGATCCGTAATTTCCCCCTCAGTAATTTCATCAAATGAAGAGGAATGTCGGCGCGGAAAAACCCAAGTGTGAAACGGTGAAAGTGCAGCGTAAGGGATAAAAGCCACAAAATGTTCACTCTCATAAATCACTCTTTCTCTCGCCGCTAATTCATCTTCCAAAGTCCGGCAAAACAGACATTCTCCCGTGTCATCAAAATATCTAATAGCTTCGTCGATGCGGCTGCGAAATTGGCTGGGTACAACGGGCGTCGCTGCTATCTGCGAGTGGGGGTGTTCGAGAGAAGTTCCGGCACTTTCCCCGTGATTTTTGAAGATAATAATTGTTTCAATGTGGGGATTTTTTCTAATTTCTACATAGCGCTGGCGGTATACTAAAAGTATGTTTGCAACTTCTTCAACGCTCAACAAAGCTGTCGTCAAATCGTGTCGCGGGTGTTCGACAATTACTTCGTGAACGCCGATTCCCGCCATCGTGCGGTGAATTCCCGATGATATCCTCATCCATTCTGCTGTCGGGGAGAGGGCGGGATATTTGTTGTAAATTGCCCTGACTTTCCACCCGGTGCGATCGCCCAAACGGCAAGTTTCTAAGGTTCCGTCTTCCTCATTTCCCACGCAAAACGGGCAATCGGCCCGGTGCGGTGGCACTACTACCGCCAACTTTTTTTTGTTAGAGAATTGATCTGGTCTTGTCGCACGTTCGGTGGCGATGATTACCCAATCTCTGGTAATTAGATTTTGTCTAAGTTCAGACATTTTCTTACCTTTAGTTTTAGGGTTGAGCCGTTTCTTATAGTAAGATAAGAATTTACCTGATGTCACGGTAAACTGTAAATTTTTAACAAATCTTGACTTAAATATGTCTATAAATCTGCCTATATGCGATCGGCAAATTCAAAAGAAATTCAAACACGCTGCTGATTTTGGTGTTTCAGGCAATTATAATTTGCAGACAGCAGCAGCATTTGCAGCAGCTATTCAAACTCATGTCCAGAAACAGGGAGTGCAAGAGATTGCCGGTACTTATCGCAGGCAACCAGTCAAGCACTACTTTGACCCTGCGACTAATTTAAATGTTATAGTGGACGCAGGAGACAATTTTATTAGTGGCTGGAAGCTGACTTCTGCCCAAATTGCTGAATTAAGTGCGAGTGGAGATATTGGAGGTGGATAAGCATGGAGAACTATATCAAGTTATTACAAAATTTTGCAGGAAGTAAAATCAGCGCTGATGAGTTTGAACAGCGGTTTCTACAACTGTTTAAGAGTGACAATAATCTCCAGCCGGGAAGAGAATTTCAGATTTTAGACAAGTTGTTTGCCGATGTTGATGCTTATTGCAGCAACCCGGATTTGATTGAAGATCCTCGATTTGATATTGGTGAGGTTCAATTGCAAGTATCGGCCCAGGAGACGCTGGATAAGTTGCTACAGTTAACCAATGTCTCAAAAAGTACAGTGGGGTGATTTCGTTGCGATATTGAGGTTACGTATTTAGATCCACTTAAGGAGCTATCGTTGATGGAACCCTATAATTGGATTGATATTTCGATTCTGCAAGGAGCCAATTTTCCTCCGGTCAATCGCTGGACAATTTTTGATTCTCCAGAGGCGTTTTTAGAGAGACCACAGGCACGCAGAGATCAAATTTTATTTCTAGACAGGGCATCAACTCAAGCTGTTTACGATGCTTTTAACTGTTACGATATCCTTTGCGGCGATGATGGTTGGGGCAATACGCCGTTCAGCGCCGGATGCTTCAAGTCGGTAGAGAAGTACAGTATTCAAAAAGAGTCTGATTTAAAGAATTGGTTGCATCAGCGCGGTATTCCATTTCTAGCTAAGGTTCTTTTACTTCCGGTTTTTAGTGCCGATGGCGATCCTGCTGTGCTGACGATGTGGGAAATACTTGTGGAATTTGCGGCTGAAATATTTGCTGGCGAAAACCTTGTGGTAATTGGCGAGAATGCTGATTGGTGTCTGTACTACCATGATGATGGTGCAATCACCTTTGCACGCGAACCGAATACTGAGAATGCCGTATAACAAGTCTATATTAAGCCAACTGCAACTGCACATTCTGCAATTTGCAAATAGCTTTCAAGACTTGCGCCAACAAGAGCGATCGCTCTGGGTCAGTCAAACTCAAGTCTGGTAAAATCTGATAAGTGCAAGGATTGCCCCGCGTCAGATACACAAACTGATAGTTACGTCCATTCGTCGTCAATCCCCAAACAGACGATTGCTGCTGCAAACTTTTATAAGCATAAGTCAGCAATTGCGGCAAACCGGCCCAAGGATCGATCGCACTATTTTTCGCCTCCACTACCAAAATCCAAAACTGTGCAGCCGCGAGCTCTGCATCCGGCTGATTTACCGCTAAAATATCCAAGCGCCCTTTAATTAAAGTATCCCCATCCTCAACCTCGATCGGGATGCTATCTTCCATTGTCAGCACGATCGGAATATCAAAAAATCCTGCTAATCTCATTAACGGTGAAAGCACTAAAAATTTAACCAGTTCTTCTGAAACTTTTCCTGCGGATAAGTAGCGTCGAAAGTCAGTTCTAATTTTTAATATTTCCTGCTGTTCTAATTCTGACAGCGGTTCCAAAGAGAAAAAATCGGTGAAGGCGTCTCCTTCTCCCTCTTCCAGTTTGAGAAGGCGGCGAACGTCATTTAGCGAGAGTTGGCTTGCTTCTAAATTTTGGGTCATGGCTTTCATTCAATTAAAATTCACTAACTACCTAATTATAGCTGATATAATTTACAAAAAAGTACAAATTAAAAAAATGTATTAGACTAATTACTAACAATAATCAACCATTAAAAATAGGCTAAAAAATCCTCTTCATCTGCGTTAATCGGCATTCATCGACGAGCAAAAAAAGAACAACCTCTCAACCTATTACAAAATTTCCCAAAGTCTTAAGGAAAATAAACATACTTCGGCCCCAACTTATGCAAACAATAGTTACAAAGACTAACCGAAATTAAAGTTAAAAGCAATGTCACAAGATACGATCGAATCAATTCTTCAGGAAAAACGCCTATTTCAGCCGCCCGCTGAATTCTCCCAAAAAGCTCACATCAAAAGCCTAGAAGAGTACCAAGCCCTCTACGATAAAGCCAAAGCTGACCCCCAAGCATTCTGGGCAGAACTCGCGGCCCAAGAATTGCACTGGTTCCAAAACTGGGATACCGTGCTCGACTGGCAGCCGCCTTTTGCTAAATGGTTTGTCAACGGCAAAATAAACATTTCTTACAATTGTCTCGATCGCCACTTAACCACTTGGCGCAAAAATAAAGCCGCCCTGATTTGGGAAGGCGAACCCGGAGACTCCCGCACCCTCACCTACGCGCAACTCCACCGCGAAGTCTGCCAAATGGCGAACGTCATCAAACAATTGGGAGTCCAAAAAGGCGATCGCGTCGGCATTTATATGCCCATGATTCCCGAAGCTGCGATCGCCATGCTAGCCTGCGCCAGAATCGGTGCAGTACACAGCGTTGTTTTTGGCGGTTTTAGTGCAGAAGCTTTGCGCGATCGCCTCAACGACGGCCAAGCAAAACTCGTCATCACCGCTGACGGAGGCTTCCGCAAAGATGCAGCAGTCGGCCTCAAAACACAAGTAGACAAAGCATTAGCAAATGATGCCGTACCCAGCGTTACCAACGTTCTGGTAGTTCAGCGCACCAAACAGCAAATTGACATGGAACCAGGGCGTGATCGCTGGTGGCATGAATTGCAAAAAGGTGCATCCGCTGACTGTCCGGCCGAACCGATGGATAGCGAAGATTTGCTGTTCATTCTTTACACTTCTGGAAGTACCGGAAAACCCAAAGGAGTCGTCCATACAACCGGTGGTTATAACCTTTATACCCACATGACAACCAAGTGGATATTCGACCTTCAAGATACCGATGTCTACTGGTGTACTGCTGATGTAGGCTGGATTACCGGACACAGTTACATAGTCTACGGGCCACTGTCCAACGGTGCGACAACTTTAATGTATGAAGGTGCTCCTCGCCCTTCTAATCCCGGCTGTTTTTGGGATGTAATTGAAAGATACGGCGTCACAGTTTTCTACACTGCACCCACCGCAATTCGCACCTTTATGAAAATGGGTGAACAATTGCCAAATGCCAGAAATTTGTCCTCTTTGCGATTGTTAGGAACCGTCGGCGAACCGATAAATCCCGAAGCTTGGATGTGGTATCAGCGCGTAATTGGCAACTCGAATTGTCCGATCGTCGATACTTGGTGGCAAACAGAAACCGGGGGAATTATGATTACCGCTTTGCCCGGTGCAATTCCTACAAAACCCGGTTCTGCAACCCTACCGTTCCCCGGAATTGTAGCCGATGTTGTTGACCAAGATGGCGAACCAGTCACTAACGAAAGCGGCGGTTATTTAGTGGTGAAGCATCCTTGGCCGGGAATGATGCGTACACTTTACAACGATCCCGATCGCTTCCGCCGCACTTATTGGGAATATTTGCACCCGAAAGATGGCGAATTCGTGTACTTTGCTGGAGACGGCGCGCACCAGGACAAAGACGGTTATTTCTGGGTAATGGGCCGCGTTGACGATGTAATAAATGTGGCCGGACACCGACTCGGCACAATGGAAGTCGAGTCAGCTTTGGTATCGCATCCAGCGGTGGCGGAAGCTGCGGTTGTTGGCAAACCGGATGAGATTAAAGGTGAGGAAATTGTGGCTTTCGTGACGCTGGACAACTCGCAGCAACCTAGCGATGAATTGGCTAAGGAGTTGAAGCAGCACGTTGTTAAGGAAATTGGGGCGATCGCCCGTCCCGGCGAAATTCGATTTACCGATGCTTTGCCGAAAACGCGAAGCGGCAAAATCATGCGCCGGTTGCTGCGTTCTTTAGCTGCGGGAGAAGAGGTTTCTGGGGATACTTCCACTTTGGAAGACCGGACGGTTTTGGATAAGTTGCGGGGAGGTTCGTAGGGGTATTTTGCAACCGCAGATGTAGGCAGATAAACACAGATGAACGCAGATAAGATTACATCTGCATTCATCTGCGGTTTAATTGTTAATTTGCTTATTTGCCGCGCCACAGATGAACGGCATCGGCGTTAATTTCAGACCTTACCTGTAGCCAATCCTCCAGCAAGTAGTCATCATCAACTGCTTGCTTGTGCTGTTCGTCTTTGAGAATTGCCAAGACGTGAACTCCAGACGGATAGTTGACATGACGAATTTCTGGGTCATATCCCAAGTCTTGAATTTTTGCCAGAACGCGATCGACAGCACCGGCAACAGTCAGATCGACGGCCAGAATAATTTGACCGAATTTAGCACCTGGTTTTACACATTCCAGAACAGCCATTGTTTGAGTCGATGGGAGGTATTATCCTCCGCACCTCTCAGTTAGATCCGGACGTGCTGGTTTCCCCGCATCCGGCTCCCGATGTTCTTGGCTTGCGCCTTTGCTCATGTGTAGATAATCGTGGCAACTTTCGTGAACCGCTAGAAGGTTGTTTATTTTCCAATTACTGTGGCAACCATCTACGTGATGCAGATGTACCTTTTCATCGCCTAGCATTTTTAGACCACATTTCCCACATTTATGGTTTTGCCGTTTTAAAGCTCTAGAGGTTTCGCCGTTGTAAAGCTTGCTATTACGCTCGCTCCAGTAGGCTATATCTCCGTCGTAAGGTGATTTTTCCCCTTTGATTTTGACGAATTTATTTTCGGAGTAAGGAACCGTCGGGAATGCTTTATCCAGCAGTTTTTTGCTGGTGTCGCGAGATTGTTTCGATTCCTTATTGAATACCTTGAAGGCTCTTTTTTGGATAAACCACAGTGATAACCGTGACCCTTCCAACTTACAGTAGCGATGGTAATTTCTCCAGCCTCTAACTACAGGGGCTAATTTCTCAGCTTTGACTGTAGCACCATAATTCGGTTTGTTAACTATGTGTTTTACCTTCTGACGGAACACTTTAAAATTGTCCGCTGATGGGACGCATCTAAATTTCCCGTTGTTTTGCACTTTGAAATGCCAACCGAGGAAGTCAAACCCATCTGTCGCAGCCGTTAGCTTGGTTTTCTTTTCACTAACCTTCATACCTCGTTCTGCCAGAAATTCGCTGACTTTATCAAGTATTGCCAGTGCGTCATCTTTGGGCTTCAGAATTATTACCATGTCGTCCGCGTAACGGACTGATTGATGTATTCCTTCGATCCCATTGAGAGCGATATTGGCTAGTAATGGACTTACCACGCCCCCTTGCGGGGTTCCTTGTTCTGGAAATTCTGGATTGACTCCTGATTTTAGACAGCGGAATATTCCGGTCTTGATGCCCCTTGGGGCGATGAGTCGTTCCATTATGCTCGCGCGTGCTTATCTTGTCAAAGCATTTTTCGATATCGAGCTCGATAACCCGTTTCTCTATTCCGTTGCTCTTAGAGCGTAGGTTGTCGAACAGAGTTTTCTGCGCGTCATGCGCCGACCTTCCTGTTCTAAACCCATAACTCCGGGCGTGGAAGGTTGCTTCGTGTGCTGGCTCTAGCGCGTATTTTGCGAGGCATTGCCACGCTCTATCGGCGATAGTCGGTATCTTAAGGAGGCGGGTACTCCCATCCTTTTTAGGGATTGGTATTGAGCGCAACTTCTGATGTTTCCAGTTGTTGCTTTTGGCTCTGAGTTCTTCACTCAGTGCGAACCTTTCCTCAAATGTGAGTGAGGCTTTTCCGTCGATTCCCGCAGTCTTTTTGCCAGCATTCAGTTGCGTTACTTGACGTATCGCCAACATTCTTGCAGCCCGAGATTTCAGAATTAGCTTTTGGAGGGACTTCGCTTTCGGCTTGTCTCCAACCTGAATCGCTTTAAACACTCGTTTTTGTAGGCGAAATAAGTCCCTTCGGAATTTCTTCCAAGGTAACGTCTTCCAAGATTCACTAACATTGCTGCTGTGTCTAATCATGCGCTGCTCTAACTTATGTTTTCTGAACACCTCAGACCAATTACGGTCTGTCCTACCCGAACTAAGGGGATTCCGCTGCTCGTCTAGCCTACGAAAGGGTTCGACTTCCCCTTGACCCTTAGTCCGTTTTTCTTCGTTCCCTCGGTTAGATTGATTGTTCCTTTAGGTGGAGCCAATTTAACTACTGGATTCCCAGGACTCTTGCCGATATTAAATGTACAATTCGGCGGGAATAAGCTCCAGTGAAGTCGGGATTTTTGGTCTGTGACCCGCTTAGGAGTAAGTTACTTTTCTAGGCTCTGTTTCACCATTGGAACTCCCCATTAGCGCCAGTGTCACCCCACGTTGGGTGTCTGGTTGCGCCCTGTTCCCAGCTTCACTCTCCAAGAATCGAGCTTGGTCGGTGTGGGCAGATAGGGAGTCATGCCTGAGTCTGACAGAAGGGACTTGCACCCTTATCATACCGAGAGTTCAGCCTTGTGGCTGGAAACGTTATGTACGGGCTTTTACCGTGATTCACGTTCCAACGAATCGCACACTCTTTCTCCTTGTAGTTGCAACGGTACACTTGAGGGCGATTTTCGACTTTTCCGGGTTGAGTTACAGATTCTAATTCAACTCGGTAGCGATCGGCTCGTTTTTGGCACTCCTGTTTCGCTTGCTTGGGGTTATCCGCTAAAATCGGCTCGTCTCAGCGTTCTGGTTCTTTTTCTGGATCTTGAATCATAATTAAATTGCTCCTTTGTTGGACGTTCAACTTCGGGGAAGTCGTCTTGGCATGGTGCGGCAACATTCTGCCAAGGCGCATTTATCTGCTATAATTGTACTGCATTTTTCAGTATAATTGCAGTATGAGTAACAATGTTAAAGTTCTAACCATTCGACTGCCTGAAATCGAAATGCTTCGGCTGGAAGCTTATTGCGCGAACAGCGGTCGAACAAAGACCGATGTGATTCGCGAATATATTAGGAGCTTGGAAGGTGAAACTCGATCGCTCCACAAAAATTAATTGATAATCGATGAATTATTTGGCTCATCTATTCTTATCAAAAGGCACGCCAGAATCCCTGATTGGCAATCTCTTAGGAGATTTTGTCAAAGGTTCGGCAGTCAACCTATATCCCGAGGAAATTAGAAAGGGCATCGATTTGCACCGCAAAGTAGATAGCTACACGGACACTCACCCCATAGTGCGATCGAGTAAAAGCCTTGTTTGCGGCGATAGACGCAGGTTTGCTGGAGTTTTGATTGACGTGTTTTACGACCACTTCTTGGCTAAAAATTGGCTGGAATATTCAGAAATTCCGCTCCGCGATTTTTCTCAGGATGTCTATAAAATCCTGCAAGACAACCGCGATATATTACCTGAGTCTCTCCAGCGGGTGCTGCCAACAATAATTGCCCGCGACTTGCTTTCATCTTATCAGGAAATTGCCGAAATCGGCATCACTCTTACAAGAATGTCGGCGCGACTCAAACGGACAAACAACTTGGCAAGCGGCATAGAAGATTTGACCGCTAACTATCAGCGATTAGAATCAGATTTTCGAGATTTTTTCCCCGAGTTGATAAAATACGCCACAGTTGACAAATATTAATACAAACAACAAAAATTACAGTTGCTCTTGATAACGAACTCGTGTATGATTCAACCGATATCTGCATGAAATCTCAAGTGCAACAGGGTTGAAAATATGGCAACCAGAATTCCGAACTTGCAAATAACTAAAGTAGTTGACGGCGACAGCATCAAAATTTCTCTCAACGGCAAAACCGAATCTCTGCGCCTGATTTGCGTCGATACAGAAGAAAGTCATTCGGGAGGTTCCAAACCTGTAACTGCGGCGGGGAAAGCAGCTTCGGAAATGGCTAAAAAATACTTCGCCACAGCAGATGGCGGACTTGCTCAAATTGACATAGAATTTGATACAGATGACCCGATAGAAATTGCGGTGGAAAAACACCGCGATAACTACGGCCGCCTCCTTTGTTATGTGCATAAAGACGGAGAAAATTACAATCTGAAACTGATTGCAGAAGGCTGGAGTCCCTACTTTGTAAAATACGGCCGCTCCCGATTATATCACCGCCAAATGACTGAGGCAGAATCGGCGGCAAAAGCTTACAATCTGATGATTTGGAATCCGATTATCAATGCCAAAATTCCCTCTCGCAACTATGCTAATTTACTGCCTTGGTGGTCGATGCGAGCCTCGATTGTTGAAGAGTTTCGGTTGTCGGAAGCAACGGCAGGAGCGCTTTCTTTGAGGTTGCACTACCCGAAAATATTAGCTGCTTCTGAGAAAGCTAAATCTATAACTATTTTCTGCGATTTGCAGGCGGGAATTACTAAATGGATCGGTGGCAGCGCTCTAATTTATGCTGGTTCGGTGTATCATAAATTAGATTTGTGGATACCAGATGCTGAAACTGATGAAATGGCTCCCTTGAAGCGGCTAATCGAGAAGCGTTATGCGGGTGTGGGACGGGGATATGTGTATGTCAGCGGGAAGGTAGAACAGTACAAAGGGCAGCCTCAAATTGTTTTGAGGGATATCAAACAACTTTCTGATTTTCCCCGATAATATTTAAACTAGAGTTAATTTCATCAATCATTTTTACTGCATATAATGTTCTTCGGAAGTACGATCGCACAAATAGAGGGCTATCCTAAAAAAGGATCGCCCTCAATTCAGCCATGATATTCTATTTATCCAGAGATGCAGGAACATTTATTGCTGCATTGAAGGAGTATCAAAAAATCGACATCCTAATGGATTTGTGCGTGCAGATTGATTTGGAGGAGTTGTTATAGGAGGACGAGAGTTAGGAGGTGTGCTATTCAATTCTGAGACGGTAAAAGATTTAGAAATGTTAGAATTTTTCCCTATATTGCTGGCAGAAGTGTTAACAACATTTGGTGACTCGGTAATTGTAATCTCCTGTGTTGCATTTACATTTGTCGGCGATTTGACAGTGGTTTGTGCCTGGCACGGATAGGCAGTCATAGCAGAAATTACAGCAAAGCTCAGAAACCCAAGACAGCCCGTTGATTTAATCATATTTATCTAAACCTAAACTTAAAGAACTATTAGTAATGCTCCTAATAATAGATTAAGTTAGGAAAACTTATGTTTCAAGCGTATTTATGCGTATTTTTTTAAACTTACTAATTAAGTATTTGTATGTAGGAAAAAAAGATAAAAACGGGGAAATTACTACTAATTGTAAAGTTGCAGTAAAGATAGCGGGTTTTTACTGAGAAAAAATCTTAGGAAATCCCGCTGGGGTTTTAATCACTGTCTGCAGACCGAAGAACACCTTTCTCGCTTAACAGGCAGGGTGCCTGTTCCACAAAATAAAATTTTCTTGTGGGCCGTTCCTCCGGGCCGAGTTCACCAAAATTGTTTGCAATTCGCGATTTACTAAACCCGGCCCCACAGGATTAAACTCTTAAAAGGAGAATGAAGTTCTCAATACACCAACTGAGATCGGGTCGCTATCGGGAGTATGACCGGGTTGAAAAATCAAGATTAATCCAGGGGTGACGCTGATATTATCATTCACCTGCCAGCGGTAGAATACCTCTACATGAGTAGTCGTTCCGGGTTGCCCGCCCGATCGCCCTAAACCCGTATCTAAAAAATCAGGAACGTTATTGCCTGTAGGTAAATTGCTGCTGACAATTTTAGGCGGTTGCCCGATATAAATTCCTCCTAAATTTCCGGCTTTAAACAAATCGGGAAAATTTACAAAAACCATATAATTTGTAGTGGCTACCGTACCAGATTTACCAGGAATGCGAGAATTTGTATAACCAGCCCAACCTCCCATAGAAACTCGCGATGAAATGCGCCAATTTAAACTTGCTCCAACTGCATTTGTTTCCAGAGATGCGGACTTATTTGTGTTAGGATTAATAGCAGTTAATTGGCTATCCCCTGCCAAACTAATCAGATTACCGTTCGGCGAATAATCGTTAACGTAATAGATAGTAAAATCAACGGGATCGGCTGGTGTCAGAGTTAGTTGTACACCCAATGTATTGTGTCCTTGAGACCCGTTAGAACTGACAAAAAATCCGGGAATGTTAGTAGAATAAACTGCTTGCAAACTGGCTCGCTTCGCAAATTGCCAGTCAAGGCCGATGCCGCCTAAACCCAAACCAGTGTTCAAAATTGGGTTTCTTTGGGCGAAGGCAGAAAGGGGGCCGGAAGCTGCACTTTCTGCCCGATTCGGCCCTCGAAAAGCGGTAATCATGTTAACTCCTGCTGTTCCTGCAAACACTGCCAATTTGTCCCCGACCAGAAAGCGGTAGTTGAGGTCGCTGAGAGTGAATCCAGAAGTTTCGGCTAAATTATAAGCAAGGTTTACGTCTTCGGTTAATTGTGGTGAAGTGCCTCCGTTCTGGTTGTAAAAACCGATTAATAAGTTACTGCGAGGACTAAATTGAGTGGTTAAGTAGAATTGATTTAGGTTAATGGTGTTGACATTTGTACCGGGGTCTCTGGTATCTCTTTTGCCGTCTCTGGGAGTCCGATCAGCACGGTTGGCAGTGCGCCCTTGTATCCCAAAAATTGTAAATCCCGACAGCTTAGTTGTGGTCGAAAATTGATTGGCTTCTAGTTCGCTAGTTCGCGCTTCTAGCACATCCACTCTGCCTCGCATTGTGGCAATTTCTGCGGCAAATTCTTCTTGCAATTTTTGCAGTTTTATTAAGTCGTCTCGCTTAGCTAGACTTTCAGTTGATTTGGCGATGGACTCGCGGATTTTATCTAAACAAGCATTGACTCCGGCTGCAAATTCATAGCGGGTTATAGCGCGGTTTCCACGATAGGTTCCGTCGGGGTATCCAGCTATGCAGCCGTATTTTTCTACTAAGGATTGCAGGGCTTGAAATGCCCAGTCTGTGGGCTGTACGTCGCTGAGTTGGGAAACTGATGTAACTTGTTCTATTGAGTTTTCAGCAGGGTAAACTAATGGGGGATTTTCTAATTTATTTTCTTCAACTAACGGAGGTATTTCTGCCGGCTGGGTTTCGCTGGCTTCGGATATGTGAGTTTCTCTCTCACTCGCGATAGGTACAGGCGGCTCCGATGTGGGGTTTATCGGTGAAATTACATCTACATTGTGAGAAGCTTCGAGGGATTGTCGATCGAGATTACGATCAAAATTATCCGCTAGATTATTTGTCGGTACGGGTAATTGATACCATTCATTAACTGGAGGTTCTGAATTTTCACTATTTGCTGTTGTTTCAGGATCTGTCGTTTCTGCTAAGGCTGGAATGCTGAATAATGCCTGCAATCCGAATCCTAGTATTAAGCTGCTAAGGATTTTCCAAATTTGTCGATCGCACTTATGATTTTTCATATTATTTATACTTTGTGAGTTTAAGACCAAAAAAGTGAGAAAAAGCGCGATTCCCGACGGGATAGCTACGCACGCGCGTACTATTTGAGATGAAGGGCGATCGTAAATTCCATTCCTTCTCCCAAAACCCAGGAACAAGTCAAACTGCCGCCCTCGGTTTCTTCCCCTATGTGACGCCTGATTGACTATCCGGTTCCCGTTTTTTATAACAGATTTTGTAATGAAGGAAAAATCAAAAATCTGCGATATTATTTCCTCAGACATTCCTGTGCCCTTGTCTTTAATTTTAATCAAAAAATCTCGCTCTCGCTCGGATAGTTAAGTAGTAATATTAATGATGTGGGGGCGGATATAATCGAGACCCAAATACACCATTGCTTAGCTTTTTATACAGTATATATCGTCTTGTCCAGCACCATTCATAAACACCAGATTCAGTTCCCAGAGCATTTAAGCAAACTAATCTTTCCATAATTTTTGATGAGGTGAATGGCCGGCTAATTGTTATAGGCCTTCAAACGGTGCTGCCAAACCATCAAAGTCCTATCAATTCCTTCCCGGATATCGGCTAACATTTTATACTCGCTGTCTACACGGGAAAAAGTGTACAGCGATTTATCGGTTAACATCGTTCGCAGGGAAACACGAGCGATTTTTTTACCGATCGCCAAGTTTTTAACTTCAGTATCATTAAGGTTGATTAAGCCAAATATTATGTGTATTTAACCCGTTAATACTATAATATTATCACCGCAAATCTGTAGCTGCCAATAGCTGCGCGATCGATCCACACTCCAGAGACTTAAAAGCTATGTGCCAATTACTGGGAATGAACTGCAATGTTCCGACAGATATTTGCTTTTCTTTTGAGGGTTTTTCTGCAAGGGGGGGCAAAACGGACGTTCATCAAGACGGTTGGGGAATTGCTTTCTTTGAAGGTTTGGGATGTCGCCTTTTTATAGACTCTAAACCTGCGATTGCTTCTCCGGTTGCAGAAGTAGTACGTCGCTATCCCATTCATTCAACTAACGTCATTGCTCACATCCGCAAAGCTACGCAAGGCAAAATTGCTCTGGAAAACTGCCACCCTTTTATTCGGGAACTTTGGGGACGTTATTGGGTATTTGCTCACAACGGAAATCTCGAAAATTTTTATCCAGAATGTGCCGGAGTTTACAAACCGGTTGGCAAAACTGACAGCGAAAAAGCATTCTGTTTGATATTAGAAAAGCTGCGCTCTACTTTTCCTCAAAGTAAGCCTCCTTTAGGGGAAATTTACCCCGTACTGGAGGAAATCACTAAAAGTCTGGCAGAACACGGAATTTTTAACTATTTACTTTCTGATGGAGAACACTTGTTCACCCACTGTTCTACTAATCTGCATTATATTGTGCGACAAGCACCTTTTGCTAGCGCTCACTCGATCGACGAAGATGTAACTGTCGATTTTCGGGAATTGACCAACGAGGACGATCGCGTGGCTGTTATTGCTACTTTTCCGCTGACAGATAACGAAGTTTGGACGCAAATCCAGCCGGGAGAATTGCTGGTATTTCAGGATGGTTTGCCGCTCAATTCTGGGCGGCTGGAGTTAAGTTAACGAGACTTAAACAAATTTAAAGCCTAAACAAAGTCCTAACCTCCTAAATGACCAGCTTTCCAGCTTGATGGATAAAGCCAGATTTGCCATCGGGCTTGACAGCGGCTAAGCCTTCCGAAAAACTGTCGGCCGCCGAAAAGTGGGGGGCGATCGCACACTGGCCTGCTTGATTGATGTATCCCCACCCTTTTGAAGCCCTTACTGCTGCTAAACCTTCATTAAATGAGCGGGCGTTGCACAATTTGAGGATGATTCTTGTGGGGTGTCCCGCCTGCGGTGAAAATACATCGGACGAGATCAGGAACTCATCCCACAAAACAATCAAAATCATCCCGCAATTATGCAACGGCTTCTACTGTGCCCGAACTGACAACAGAGGGATTAATTCGGTTGAACAGCCGCTAAAATTTGTCCGGCTGTCACCGTTTGCCCCTTTTCACAAAACAACTGGGCAACAGTGCCCGCAACATCAGCAGTAATAGCAATTTCCATTTTCATCGCTTCCAAAATTAACAGGCGATCGCCCTCTGCAACCGCATCTCCCACATTAACCAGCACCTGCCAAACATTGGCCGAAACGTGAGCGACAACAGCCTCACAACCGATCGGCAAAGTAACCTCCGCAGCCGTTTCAGAACCCACATCCGCCGAGGATTCTGCGGCAGATTCAGCGTCAAATTCCCCGGATGCGGCCCAGCGATCGCGCTCTGCATTAAATGCGGCCTGCTGCTGCGCTTTAAATTCAGCCGCACTGCCCGCAATAGAATGCAAAAACTCATTGTATTCTCTCAAATTAAAAGTGATTTCCTCAACCTTTAATTTAAACTTCCCTTCAATAAATTCTTCCCGACAGCGGTGCAATTCCTCATGAGAAACCGGATAAAATCGGATTTGGTCAAAAAAGCGCAAAAGCCAAGGTTTACCAGACTGGAAATCCGCCGTTTGTTTGAACCGATTCCACATTTGCACCGTGCGGCCGACAAATTGATAACCTCCCGGCCCTTCCATCCCGTAAACGCACAAATACGCGCCGCCAATGCCAACTGCATTTTCAGGAGTCCAAGTGCGGGCGGGATTGTATTTAGTAGTAACCAAACGGTGACGCGGATCGAGGGGAGTTGCGACGGGCGCGCCTAAATAAACGTCTCCCAAACCCATCACTAAATAACTAGCATTAAATACAATTTCTCTGACTTGTTCGATGCTGTCAAGCCCGTTTATGCGGCGAATAAACTCAATATTGCTGGGACACCAAGGTGCATCCGATCGCACAGACTGCATATATTTTTCAATGGCCAACAGCGTCGATTCATCTTCCCAAGATAAAGGCAAGTGCACAATTCGCGCCGGCACTTCCAAATCCTCGATCGCCGGAAGTTCCGCCTCCGCCGCAATCAGCGCCTGCATTAGCTGCTGTTGCGAAATCTGGCGGCTGTCAAAGTGAATTTGGAGCGATCGCATTCCCGGCACTAATTCGATAACACCCGGCAACGGATTTGCTTTCAACTGTTCCATCAATGCGTGCGCCCGAAAACGCAAATTTAAATCCAGCACCAATGGGCCGTATTCAACTAGAATATATTTATCCCCAGCTTGACGGTAAGTAACAGCAACCTGTCCCGGAGATTCTGGAATTTCGTGCAAAATTGGAGAAGCGGAAACTGCGGGCAATTCCTCCGCATTTTCCCCAAAAACAGGCAAGCAAAAAGTAGCAATTTGCCTATTTTGTGCTAATTCCCGCTGCAAAGCTTCAGCAAAACTCAAACAGTGAAAGCGAATGCTGTCCCCCGGTTTCAGTTGCCCGATTTTCCACAATTCCGACTGCACAATAGTAGCAGGACACACAAAACCTCCCAAACTCGGGCCGTCAAGACCGAGAATTACAGGCATATCGCCCGTAAAATCGATCGTGCCGATCGCATAAGCATTATCGTGAATGTTAGACGGGTGCAAACCCGCTTCTCCTCCGTCTTGACGCGCCCAAGTGGGCTTCGGGCCGATCAGCCGAATGCCCGTCCGCGTCGAGTTGTAATGCACCTGCCATTCTGTAGAGAAAAACATTTCCATGTCTGACTCAGTAAAGAAATCCGGCGCGCCGTGAGGGCCGTACAAAACGCCGATTTCCCAATTATTGCTGTAGGTGGGAATTAGTTCCGGAGGCAAAGATAATTCCGCTTCCAGAGTTGCAGTTTGATGCAGTTTAAGCACATCTCCCGGACGCAGCGTGCGGCCCGCGTGTCCGCCAAATTTGCCCAGTACAAAAGTTGATTTGCTGCCCAAATAATCGGGGACATTAAAGCCGTGTTTGACTGCTAAATAAGTGCGGTAGCCACCGCCTTGAATGGCTTTTAGCTTGAGAATGCTGCCCGCTTTAACGGGAATTGCCGTCCAAAACGGCACCGATTCGCCGTTTAGCGTTCCCTTCATAGTTGCACCAGTTAAACTAATAACTGTATCGGCATTAAAGCGCAGAGTTGGGCCTGTAGCTGTGAATTCCAATCCTGCTGTCGATTCGGGATTTCCTACTAAACGATTTGCCGATCGAAATGCCAGATGATCCATCGGCCCAGAAGGCGGCACGCCAACATCCCAATAGCCAATCCGCCCCGGATAATCTTGAATGCTGCTGTAGGTTCCCCCATCCAATACATCGATCGTTAAAGGTGCGTATTCAAAAGAGTTTAAAAAGCGCGTGCTCAGTTCGCCTCGGTTGAATCGGGAATCGTCCAAAATCTGGCGGAGGTAATCTAAATTAGTTTCTATTCCCGCTATTTCACTGGCATCTAAAGCAGCTTTGAGTTGAGCGATCGCCTGGGTTCGATTATCCCCGCAAACGATTACTTTGGCTAGCAGCGGATCGTAAAAAGGAGTAACCTCCGTGCCGGTTTCTATCCAACTGTCGCAGCGGACGTTTTCGGGAAACGCAACTTGATTCAGCAACCCGGAACTCGGCTGAAAATTCTTGCCGGCATCTTCGGCATAAATTCGCACCTCAATTGAGTGTCCCTGCGGTTGATAGCGGTACTCTTCCAGGGGGAACAAATCTCCAGAAGCCTGTTTTACCATCCACTCAACGAGGTCGATATTGTTGACAGCTTCAGTAACGCCGTGTTCAACTTGCAAGCGCGTGTTGACTTCCAAAAAATAAAACTGTTTCGCATCGACATCAAACACAAATTCAACAGTACCGGCTGACTGGTAATTTACGGCTTTTCCCAACCGCACGGCTGCACTGTACAATTGATTTCGCTGTTCGTCGCTAATACCAGGGGCGGGGGTTTCTTCAATTACTTTTTGATTGCGCCGCTGCACCGAACAATCTCGCTCGCCCAAGGCTATGACATTGCCTTTGCCATCTCCAAAAATTTGGACTTCAATGTGTCTGGCTGTTTGAATGTATTTCTCTAAAAAAACGCCACTTTGTTTAAAATTGCTTTGACTCAAACGCTGTACTTTTTCAAATGCTTCTGCCAAATCTCGATCGCCAAAACAAGCCTGCAAACCAATGCCGCCGCCGCCTGCGGTACTTTTGAGCATCACCGGATAGCCGATCGCCCCAGCCGCTTTTTCCGCATCCTCTAAACTTGCTAAAAGTTCGCTTCCGGGAGTTAGCGGCACTTGATTTGCAGCGGCTATTTCCCGCGCGGTGTGCTTCAATCCAAAGCAGCGCAACTGACTCGGAGTCGGGCCGATAAATGCAATATTTTCGCTTGCACAAGCTTCGGCAAATTCAGCATTTTCGCTCAAAAAGCCGTAACCCGGATGGATAGCTTGAGCTTTAGTTTGGCGCGCAACTTCGAGAATGCGATCGAACCGCAAATAACTCTCGGCTGCGGCGGCTGCACCGATACAAACGGCTTCGCTGGCGGCGAAAACGTGCTTAGCGCGGGCGTCGGCTTCAGAATATACTGCTACCGAAGCAATTCCGAGGCGATCGAGTGTGCGGATAATTCGGCAGGCAATTTCACCGCGATTTGCAATCAAAACTTTGTTAAACATTTAGGTAATTGTTAAGTGGTAATTGGTAATTGTTAATGGTAATTGGTAATGGGTGTCTCTTTACATCTTGTACTATCTTGAAGAACAGGCAAGATGCCTGTTCCACAAAGAGTGAATTTTCTTGTGGGGTGGGCTTCTAGCCCGCCCCTAAAAAGATTGCGCCCCTAAAACAATCCTGAAGAACAGGCAAGATGCCTGTTCCACAAAGAGTGAATTTTCTTGTGGGGTGGGCTTCTAGCCCGCCCCTAAAAAG
>NZ_JAUBSA010000005.1:144142-168874 GCF_036702115.1 Microcoleus sp. LAD1_D5
ATTGCGGAGGCCGTGCCCACCCTACATTTACACCGCATCCCAAACAATCAACTGAATCGGCGTAGGATTGTAAGCATTGCAAGGATTGTTCATTTGCGGGCAGTTAGAAATAGCAACCAGCGCGTTCATTTCGGCTCGCAAATCAACTGTGCTTCCCGGATCGGAGATGCCGTCAACAATTTCAAGCGTGCCATCTTCGCTAACCGGAACATTCATAAAGAAGTTGATATTGCTGACTAAATCTCGCTTACCCAAACCGTAGGGAAGAATTGCGGCGAGGAAATTTTCAACACAGGCGTGCTGGTATTTTTTATCTAGTCCAAACCGCACCGAATTGCTCTCGCAGCTACAGGCGCCGCCGGAGGTATCGTGTCGCCCGCAGGAGTCAGCAATTATGGTCATCATGGCTCGCCCTTCGTTAGAAATGAGTTTGCTGTTTGTAGTGACAAAGATGTTGCCTTGATGGACGATCGTATCGGGGGCACTGTAGCGTTCGGAAGGGTCATCGGCATTGTAAACTAAAAAGTCTACTGCTTGATTTCCGCCTAAATCTACAATCCGAAGAATTTGTCCTTTTTTGATGACGCGAGACCAAGGATGTCTGGCAGGTACAACTTCGTTGTAAATTGCTAGTGCGGGATCTAGGATTCGTTTGCTGGTTAAAAGCATGGTTTTTTTTCCTGAAGGTATGCAAAGGATAATTTGCGGTTTTTCACCGCTTCGGAACGCGGCTAGGATTGAGTTGTAAAAGAGTTTATTGTTGAACGAAAAAAGCGTCTGTGTTAATGAAGCCGCGCACTGCTTCCGGGTTGGCGGTGCGGCACAAGTCGTCTGGTGCGGGTGCGGGGGTTTTCACAATCTGAATTTGGATGGGTTTTGGATCGTAAATTGAAGCAGGATGCAGGATGTGGGGGCAGTTAGAGATAATTGTCAATACGTTCATTTCGGCTCGCAAATCGATAAAACTACCCGGTTTCTCGCAGCCTTCGCGATACTCCATCGTGCCGTCTGGTTTGACGGCAATGCGAGTAAATAAGTTGAGGTTCGGCATGATATCTTTTTTGCCCAATCCCCACCGAGTTAAGGCTTTGAGGAAGTTGTCGCGGGAGTTTTTCCAGTCTCCTTCGCCGTATTTTTTGGCATTGCTAATGGCGTTGCTGCATCCTCCTAGCAAATCGTGACAGCCGGAGGTGTCCTGGGTGATGGAAAATAGGATGCGCCCCATGTCTGTGTAGAGCACCATGCCTTGTTTGAGAAAGGCATTGAATTGAATTTTGGCGGTGTCTGCTGCGTTGAAACGTTCGATCGCATTATCGGCGTTGTAGCACAGCATGGAAACGCCGCGAGAGCCTTCTAAATCGGTGATTCGCAGGGTGTTTCCCCGCTTGATGACCCCCGACCAGTACGCGCCGCCCGGTACGGTTTCTTGCATTAATACGAGGTCAGAATCAATTTGTGAATTTGTGTCGATCGATGATAGTTGCACCATAAGTTCCTCTTGATGTATTTTGGGGGGTCAGCGAAACAAAGAAATAGTATTTTGTAGTGGCAAAACTCACCCTCTCCCAAAGTAATATTTATCTCCACTGATATCTTGCGCCATTCTCAAGAACGCGCAAGATGCCCGTTCCACAATAAAATTGAGTTTTGTGGAACGGGCATCTTGCCCGTTCCTAAATAGGTAATTGAGGATGGGGCAATATGTAAGTTTCCACTTACTTAGGTTGGCCGTTGTACTGTTGGCGCGAGTGCAAAAAGTGCAACTACAAACCTATTTCTATTTAAGCAGCCATTGCAACTGCTTCCTGTCCGTGTTTCCGCATCAAATCCATGAGTTCGTCGCGGTAATCGTGGAATTTAGCGTGCCGTTTAATGCTGGGAGTGCGATCGGGCAAATTAATCGACATTTCCTTTCTCACTGTACCGGGACGAGCGCCCAAAGCATAAATCCGATTGGAAAGAAACACCGCTTCTTCGACATCGTGGGTAATCATAAAGATTGTAATCTGAGTGCGGCGCCACAAATCGAGCATGAATTCGTGCATCGATTCTTTAGTGTGGATATCCAAGGCGCCGAAAGGTTCATCCATTAATAACACTTTAGGTTCAGAAGCGAGGGCGCGGGCGATCGCCACCCGCTGTTTCATCCCGCCCGACAATTCCTTCGGCAGCGACGAAGCAAACTGCGTCAATCCTACCACACTCAAATAATAGCTCGCTTGTTCGCGCCGCTTTTTCTTGGACACGCCTTGAAGTTTGAGACCAAACTCGGCATTTTCCTGCACGTTCATCCAAGGATAAAGAGTGTAATGCTGAAATACCATACCTCGATCCGGCCCAGGCGAAACAACTTCCTTGCCATCAATTTTCACTTCCCCTGTTGTCGGCTTGTCCAATCCCGCAATCTGCCTCAACAGAGTAGATTTCCCCGAACCGGATGCGCCTACCGCGCAGATAAATTCGCCTTGCTTGATGCTCATATTGATGTCCTTGAGGACAACTAACTTACCGTTTTTCGTTTCAAAGTTTTTGTGGAGGTTGTTGATTTGCAAAAACATGAGTTTATCCTCTGTATTGTAAGTAAAAAAATGATACCATTCTGCTTTTTAACATCTGCTTACTGTTTCTGGCTTGACCATTTACAAGAAACCCGCAGCAGATATTGAAAAAGCAAGTCAAAAGTCAGTCCGATCACCCCAATGACAATCAGCCCCACAAAAATTTCATCGGTTCGGAGAAATCGACCTGCGACACTGATCCGGCGGCCTAAGCCTTCGGTTGCCGCAATCAATTCCGAGACGATTACCAATTGCCAAGCTGCTGCTAGGTTGATGCGGCTAGCATCAAGAATTCCCGGCAAAACGTGGGGAAAAATAACTTGAGTTAGGATTTCCCAGCGATTGCCGCCCAACATATAAGTAGATTCGATCAAGTCTTTTGGAACAAACTTGACTGTATCCATCACCATCAGCGAATTGAAGAAAAAGACGCCGATAAATATCAGCATTATTTTGGGTTCTTCGCCGATTCCCAAGTAGAGAATTAGCAGGGGAATGAATGCTGGTGCGGGCATATATCGCATCAAGCCGAACATGGGTTCCAGCAAGGCGCGAATACTGGGAAAACTGCCCATCAGCACGCCAATTGGTATGGAAAAAACCAAGGCGAACAGAAAGCCCACTCCCACCCGCCACAAACTCGCTACCGTGTCTTTCAAAAGTTCGCGAGTGTTCCACAGCCGACCAAATGCTTCTAAAACTTTGCCGGGGGAAGGCAAAAATTTGGGGTCTACATCGGCGAAGGTTGTTACTAGCCACCACAGCAGCAGCGGCAGTGCGATCGATGTTACCGTTAACCCAATATTGAGGGGCTGTGGTATCTCTTCCGCAATCCGCCAGAAAACGGTGGGATTTAGGCTTTTTTGCTTGAGGTGGGATTGGATCGATCGGGGATCGGGATTTGGTGGCATGATTTAATTGCGGAAGGGTTTGTCGAGTAATTGGAGTAGATGTTGGGGATTATAAAAAGTATTTTTTTTAAGGTTTTTTGTGTCTGCACAATCGTAAATTATGCCTTTTAGCTTTTACCTTCGGCATAAGCTTTTATAAAGCGAGCGTCAAATAATGTGCTGATATCGGGTTGGGTTTTTGCTAAATTTACATCCACGAGAAATTTGGTCATTTCTGCCGCCGCAAACTGCAATGATGTCATGTCATTTCCCGGTTGAAAGGCTTTCAAGTTTTCCTCGATCGTAAATATCTTAGTGCCGTTTTCATATTCTTTGTATTCCTCAACACTAACTCCGGCGCGGTTGGCTAGAATATCGTAAGATTTCTCTTTATTTGCTTTCATGTATTCCAATGTTGCAAACCATGAATTGACCAGGGCTTGCACTCGATCGGGGTGTTCGCCGATAAACTTTCGCGTGAATACCAAATGGTCGGAAATCGCCCCCGGAAAATCTTTTGAACTAAACAGTTCCTTGCTGTTCGAGCGTTTTAATGCCTGCGTGGTAAACGGCGCAAATACTGCCACCGCATCAACTTGCCCTCCGACGAAAGCCGCCGCAGCTTTGCCGGTTTCCAGCGGTATAAATTGAATATCTTGCACTGATAAACCTGCTTTTCTCAGCCCTAACAATAAGAGAAAGTGATCTACTGTACCTTCCTCTGCTGCAACTTTTTTTCCTTTTAAATCGGCGACGGAATTGATGCCTTCGGCAACAATCACTTTGTCATTTCCCGTCGAGTTGTCGTTGACTAAAACAATTACTTGGTCGGCGCCGCCTGATATAGAGTTTACGGTATCGCCGAGGGTTTGGCTGTTAGCATCTATCTGTCCTGCTGTGAGGGTGCTGATCGATTCTAAGTACCCGTCAAACCATTTTAAGTCTACAGCAACATTGTTGGCTTCAAATATCTTTTGTTCTTTGGCAATTTGCCAAGGAAACCAGCCGGGCCAAGCGCTGAATCCGAGGCTAACTGCATCAGCACTTACTGAAGAAGCTGCTTCGCTTTCTGTCGTGGTTTTGATATAAATTGCCGGGTTGACGCAGCCGACAGCGAAAAACAAGGTGATGAAAAATATGGCGCAGTAGGACAAGGGCGATCGCGTTATTTTAGGCGACCAATATCGGATATTCATAGCATATTCTGGTTGCAGGTTAGAGGTGAATATGTCGATCGAGCTTTTGCACCTTCTTTGGCTTCCTTAGCTTCCGCAAACCCCCCTGATATACAAGGATAAAGCCCGAGAGCTAACGAACCGAGTCTTGCTGACCGATCGCGTTTCTCCCGGGCTTTTATCCCGCCGTGTAACTGGTTAGTGTTTCCCTAAAATTAAAATCTTGGGAGAACCAGTCTGCTTCTCTCGGACCAGCACTTGAACTTTCTAAGCTGAGTTAGAAACTGATTCAAATCGGAACCCTAGAAGCGGTTAAATTTTTTCGGTTTTTGTCTGTATAAGCCCTGTTTGCAACCCAAGGAGTTATTCGAGACTGTCAGTAACAGCAATGCACTTAGCTTTTTTAAAGGTAAGCACAATGTAGCGTGCAATTTTACTAGATTGCTACGTTTCAAACGGTAACAGCTAACTTAATGAGAAAATGTGTAAAATGTTACAAAAAATGGTTTTTTTGGGAGTTGTTAATTAAAATTTTTGGAAGATTAAAGCGGGCGATGAGAGGGGGCGATGGGAAATCGCGAAGTTTAGCTGTACACAAAGACGAAACCCGCAAGGTCAGGGTTGAATATTTCTCAAGAAATACTTCGACCCCTAGACTAGATGCGAGGACGATCGACAATGCGGTAAACTAACCTTCTATTTGTAAGGACGATCGCCCAACATAGCCAGTGAAGTCAACTCTTCAATCTAAAATCTAAAATCTAAAATCTAAAATCGACTGACGGTGCACTATGGAAAAAGTTAACTACAGCAACAGTCTCGACATTCATTCGCTGCTCGATCGCTACCGCACCGGCTCGATCGCGCCTGCAGATACGATCGCGAGCGTGTACGATCGGATCGAACGCTATGCAGATCCGGCAGTATGGATTTATTTAGCACCGCTGGCGGAAACCCTCAAACGCGCCAAAGCCTTGGAAAACCTAGACCCGCAACAATTGCCGCTCTACGGAATACCTTTTGCGATCAAAGATAATCTCGATTGGGCGGGCGTTCCCACTACGGCGGGATGTCCGCAGTTTGCTAGCACTCCAGCGCGATCGTCCGCAGTCGTAGAGCGTTTGTGCGCGGCAGGTGCGATCGCGATCGGCAAAACTAACATGGATCAGTTTGCCACAGGATTAGTGGGAACCCGCACGCCCTATGGAGTTTGCCGCAATCCGTTCGATCGGCGCTACATCCCGGGCGGATCGAGTTCCGGTTCCGCAGCAGCAGTCTCGGCCGGATTGGTGAGTTTTGCTCTGGGTACCGATACCGCAGGTTCGGGGCGGGTTCCCGCTGCTTTTACCAACATTGTCGGGCTGAAGCCAAGTTGCGGATCAATCAGCACTCGCGGCTTACTGCCGGCTGTGCGATCGCTCGATTGCGTTTCTGTGTTCGCTCTCACCTGTGCGGATGCAGCCTCTGTGCTGCAAGTAGCCAGCGGTTTTGACGCTGAGGATGCGTTTTCTCGTCGCCCTGAAACGAAAGTTTTGCCGGATTTATCCCGCTTGCGGGTGGGAGTTCCCGGAGACGGCGAACTCGAGTTTTTCGGGAATGCAGAAGCCGAACAGCGCTACCGAGAGGCGATCGCGCGCTTGCAATCTTTGGGCTGCACGATCGCACCTATTGACTTCAAACCCTTTGCGGATGCTGCCGAACTGCTCTACGGCGGGCCTTGGGTAGCAGAAAGGTTGGCCGCGATCGGCGATTTCCTCGACGCGCACCCAGAGGATCTCGATCCGATAGTCTACGAAATTATCAGCGGCGGCAAACGCTACGATGCCGTCGCGGCTTACCGCGCGTCGTACCGGTTGGCCGAACTCCGCCAGCAGGCAGAAATTCAGTGGCAGTCAATGGATGTGTTGGCGGTGCCGACGACAGGCACGATTTATACTGTCGCAGAAGTTGCAGCCGAGCCGATCGCGCTCAACACCAATCTTGGGCGCTACACGAACTTTGCGAATTTGCTCGATTTGTGCGCGATCGCAGTTCCCAGCGGGTTTCAAAGCAGCGGATTGCCCGCAGGATTGACACTGATGGCTCCTGCGTGGCACGATTTATCGCTCTGCCACCTGGGATCTGCTTTCCACGATCGCTTGGGGGGAACTTTGGGCGCAACCGGCCTGCCGCTGGCAAGCGTCCCGGAACCCGCCATCGCACCCAAATCTTCCTCAGAAGAACGAGTCAAAATAGCCGTGGTTGGCGCTCATTTGAGCGGTGAGCCGCTGAATTATCAACTAATCGAGGGGGGAGGTATTTTGGTTCGCGCCTGCCGTACCAGCCCGATTTACAAGCTGTACGCTTTGACGGGTACTGCTCTGGGCAAGCCGGGATTGGTGCGTCAGATAGAGGGCGGTAGCGCGATCGAGGTGGAAGTTTGGGAGTTGTCGATCTCCGCTTTCGGCGGATTTGTCGCTAAAATTCCCCCGCCGCTGGGAATTGGTACGCTGGTGTTGGAGGACGGCTCCACGGTGCAGGGCTTTTTGTGCGAACCTTATGCTGTGGCGGATGCGATCGATATTTCTGATCTGGGCGGTTGGCGAGCTTATAACTTCCGGTTTTAGGCTAAGTTAGAATGGCAAATTTCTACCCATCTTCAGAATCATGCCATCAGCAGTGCCAATTCGACCAATTCCCGTCACAACCCCAACCCCCACCGGCGGCGGTACCAGTCCCTCCGGGGCACCTGGCGGCACTCGCGGCACCAGCGGCCCCGACTCCCTCAGAGGTACTGCGGGCGCTAACTTGATATTTGGTTTGGGTGGCCCTGACAGCATTTTGGGCTTAGGCGCAGACGATTCGCTCTACGGTGGCGACGGTGATGACTCACTGCTGGGCGACGTTGGCAATGATTTGCTGTTCGGCGGTGCCGGCCGCGACAGCGTTTTGGGCGGCGCCGGCGGCGATACTTTCTACGGCGGCAAAGGTTCTGACTCAATGCTGGGCGACGAGGGTAATGATTTGCTGTTTGGCAACCAAGACACCGATACTTTGTTGGGAGGCGCGGGCGATGACTCGCTTTTTGGGGGGGCCGGCGATGACTCGCTGTTTGGTGGCATCGGCAATGACTGTTTATCCGGCGATCGCGGCCAAGATACTTTAACTGGCGGCGCCGGAAACGATACTTTTGCGATCGGGCGTTTGGCAGATGGTGATGTGATTACAGACTTTACTGATGGTATCGATCAGATTCGCTTGGCAGCCGGCCTTACCTTTGGCGAGCTCACCATTTCCGCTGGGGTCGGAACTTCACCGAGTACAATTATTCAGCTTACAAGCACCAAGGAAACTCTCGCTACTTTATTCGGAGTTGCCCGCGCTTCTATCACTCAGGCAGACTTTATTCTTTAATTGGTAATGGGGAATGGGGAATTGGGAATTGATAATTGCCCTTGCGGGTACTTTGTAGTTTTAAGTTTTTAATGTTGAACTTTTTAACTCAAAACCGCTGGCGCGTTGCGAGTAACGTTAGCTTTCGCGTTGCGAAGGAAATCAATCTCCAAACTTTTCATCTTCCTGCTTCCCTCGGACTTCTTCCTTCTTCCTTTTATCAGCTAAATTACATAAATAGCCCGTTGCATTCTTCCTTCTTCCTCCTTCCCTCTTCCTTCTTCCTTCTTCCGACTTCCGACTTCCCTCGGACTGACCTCCGTTACATCCGTTATATCCGTTACATCCGTTACAAAATCCGTTGCCGAACTTCCTAATGACTATTGACGGTTTTCTCAATCTCAACAAACCTGCCGGCATGACATCTCACGACTGCGTGGGGCGAGTGCGCCGGCTATTGAAACTCAAGCGAGTCGGACACGGAGGAACCCTCGATCCTGCTGTGACTGGCGTTTTACCGATCGCCCTGGGCAAAGCAACCAGACTGCTGCAATATCTCCAACACAATAAAGCTTACCGAGGTACGATTCGGTTTGGCTTAACTACTGCTACTGACGATTTAGAAGGAGAAATTATCGATTCTCGACCGGCGCCAGAGTTGAGTTTGGAAAAAGTGCAAGCTGCACTGCCAAAATTTATAGGAAAAATTGAGCAATTCCCGCCGAGTTTTAGTGCGGTTCAGGTGGGAGGAAAACGCCTTTATGAGTTAGCTAGAAAAGGCGAAACTGTGGAAGTTGCTGCTAGGAAGGTCGAGGTTTTTCGGCTGGAAATCTTGGATTGGCGGCCGGGGAATTTTCCTGAATTGGATTTGTCGATCGCCTGCGGGGCCGGTACTTACATTCGGGCGATCGCGCGGGATTTGGGCGCTATGCTGAATGCAGGCGGTACTTTGGCTTGTTTGACTCGCACCGAAAGTAGCGGTTTTTTGATCGAGGAAAGTCTCAGTTTTGAAGAATTGGAACTGCAATTGCAGGAGAATAAATTCTGCCCGATTTTGCCATCGGCGGTTTTGGGACATTTAGGGGCGATCGTCCTTTCCCCTGAATATACCAAACGCTGGTTTCAAGGACAGCGCCTCCCAATTCCCGAAACGCCGATCGGGCCAGAGGAGGAAAATAGCCACCATCCCCCCCACAACCCAATACCCGAACCTCCCTATCCCTTGCAGGTTTACGATCGAGACGGTAATTTTTTAGGTATCGGTCAAGTAGCCAACTCAGAGACAAGCACCATATTATCTCCTCAAATTGTGCTTTAAGTATCTAAAATAAAAATGAAAAAAGGTATGGGACAAGATTGGCCTATTAATCTAATCAATCACTGAGGTAAAAATTGTGAAAAAATTGCTAATCGGATTAATCCGAGGCTACAAAATGGGGATTTCTCCTTACCTGCCTAACGCCTGTAGATTTCACCCAACTTGCTCGCAATACGCGATCCAAGCAATAGAAAGATTTGGGCCTGCACGCGGCAGCTCAATGGCTGTTAAGCGAATTTTACGCTGTCATCCTTTTCATCCAGGGGGTTACGATCCAGTACCTCCTAAAGATAGCGAGGGCAATTAGTTATTAGTCACAAACAGTAGTTTAGTTATTAGTTAATAGTGCAAATAGGCGTTGCATCCTCATGGCTAAAACTACCGAGGGGAATCACTCCCTAAGAGGGTTAAATTCTCACAATTAGTGGTATTTCTTAACCCAACTTCAGTAATATTACTGTTATCTTTCAAAACTCAGCAGCTATATAATGGTACAAACAGAGTACAGGGGATGCGAGTTGATATGTCTGCTACCGCAATCGGATACAAAATGTTGTCCCATACTCTGGCTGTACTCAGCCAGAAACAAGCAACGGGGAAACTCCTGTTAGAGCAAGGGGAGCAACAATGGCAACTTTACTTTTTCCAGGGTTGTTTGGTGTATGCTACGGGAGGATCGCACAGATCGAGGCGCTGGTACAGGGCGATCGGGCAACACTGTCGAAACTTTCAAGTGGATCTCAGAAACCTCGATGCTGGAGAACTATGGGAATATCAACTGCTTCAGCGAGGGATAGCAGCCAGCGAAATGAGTCTGGAACAAGCTAAGGCGATCGTCCACACCAGCCTTTCCGAAGTTTTATTTGCTCTGATCGGTCAATCGGGTTTGCGCCGGGAGTGGCGTCCGTCCCAGAAATATTTTTCTACAATTACCTCTTCTTTGCTGCTGTCTTTAACAGAAGTAGAGAAAGTTCTGTGTTGTACAGAAGAAATTTGGCAGAAGTGGAAAGCAATGGGTTTGTGGCTGGTAGATCCAGAACAAGCACCACTTTTAAAAGCATCTGCCCAGTTGCAGCAAAATCGATTTAGTTCTAATTCTTTGATCGCTTTGGGTAACGTATTCAACGGCGAGAATACTCTTTGGGATATTGCATTTAAGAAAAAGCAGTGCGTGACAGTGGCAACTCGTGCTTTAGTCAATTACATCAAGCAGGGTTTAGTAAATTTCCGAACAGTACCAGACTTGCCGTCGCCTATAGAACAGTGGCGCCTTGCCGCAGCGATGGCCGGGCCGGGTCGCCCTTTGATTGCTTGTATCGATGACAGTCCGACAGTATGCGAATTTTTAGAGCAAATTTTGTTGCCGGAAGGGTATCGAGTCCTAAAAATTCAAGACCCGATGCAGGGAGTGGGCCTCCTCGCCAAACAAAAGCCTGCGTTAATTTTTATGGACGTGGTGATGCCGAAGACAAGTGGCTTTGCTTTGTGCAATTTTTTGCGAAAAGCACCTGCTTTTCGGGAAACTCCGATCGTGTTTTTGACCAGTCAAGACAGTATAATTGACCGAACGCGAGCGAAATTGACAGGTGCTTCCGATTTTTTGAGCAAGCCAGCCAATCCCGAACAGGTTTTGCAAATAGTTGACAAGTATTTGAAGGTAAAAGGCGATCGCCACCCTTTAGCAATTCGCCCCCATGATTTACTGAATTCACAACAACTTACCTTGGCAAATTCTTGACCACAAATTAATGAACACAAGAAGCCCTTACTGGGTGCGTCAGGAACTGACGCACCCTACGCTCGTTGTAAAATAAAGACGCAATCGAATTTAAGATAATTAATTATGAGTAATGTTACGAGCGATCGCACCCCGCAGGTGAGCGTAGTAATTCCGGCTTACAACTGCGCTGCTTACGTCGGCCAAGCCGTAGATAGCGTTCTGCACCAAACCTATACTAACTGGGAAATTATTGTCGTAGACGACGGCTCCCGAGACGATACCAAGTTAGTTTTAGAGAAATATGGCGATCGAATTCGCTACATTTACCAACAAAATCAAGGAGTTTCGATTGCCCGAAATCACGGCATCGAGCTATCGCGAGGAGAATTCATCGCCTTTCTCGATGCTGACGACTACTTTTTTCCCGACAAATTAGCAGCACAAATGGCTGTATTTGCAGCGCGACCAAATCTAGGAATCGTCCACAGCGGTTGGCGTCTAGTTAATAGTATAGGCGAACCGTTAAAAGATGTCAAACCCTGGCAAAATGTCCCTAAATTAGACTTAGAAATGTGGCTGCGGTGGAAACCAGTATTACCCAGCGCGATGGTATTTCGCCGTCAGTGGTTAGAGCGCGCCGGCGGATTTGATCCTCGATTTCCCCCAGCGGAAGATACAGATTTAGTGCTGCGTTTAGCCTTAATGGGATGCGAAGCAGAGTGGTTGCAGCAAGTAACTGTTTGCTACCGCCAGCACGAACAAAGCGCCATGTACAAAGGTTTACCGCAGGCTAAATCCCTCGCCGCAGTCATGGACAATTTTTTTGCCCGCCCCGAATTGCCCGATAAAATACGTTTGTTGGAAAAGCAAATTAAGTACAGTACCTTAGTGTGGATTGCTTGGTATTTGTACCGCACCGGTCATTCTGTTGAGATGGTAGAGTTTTTGCAGCGTTCTTGGAATTATACGCCTTATTTGCCTGTGGAAACAGTAATTAATTGGGCGGAAGCTTTCGCCGAGTTTTCGCAGGATGCGGGAAATGAATTCGATGCAGATTTATTAGCTCGATCTCCCGAGTGGCAGCAGTTAATGCAGTGGATGATTCTCGGTACGCCAGCTTGATTGTGTTGATAGTTGATCGAGCTTGTATGTCATTTCTGCGTGATTCGTGATAGTATAATTTGCGCGCGTCAAGGCGGATTTTACCAACCATCTATAGCGCTTCTCACGGAGGTGAGATACACCTAATTGTACTCATCAAGGGTATATTATGTGGTGCTAATCGGTAGGGTGCGGAGCTCTTAGATGTTCGATGACACTTGCAGATTGTTTCGGGCGACGCACGTTACAATACTGGTTTTCTAGGAACTTAGGTATATAAGACTTACGCAACTGGTATATTCAACAAAGGTATGTAGTTGCGCTTCAGCGCTCTTAAGCTGTTACGACATTTAAGTTGTCTGTCAAAAACAAAGGTATGTAGTTGCGCTTCAGCGCTCTTAAGCTGTGGCGGCATTTAAATTGTCTGTCAAAAACAAAGGTATGTAGTTGCGCTTCAGCGCTCTTAAGCTGTTACGACATTTAAATTGTCTGTCAAAAAAATCAAAGGTATGTAGTTGCGCTTCAGCGCTCTTAAGCTATTACGACATTTAAATTGTCTGTCAAAAAAAATCAAAGTCTTGTGGTTTGGGCGTCCCGCCCTGAATATACAATTTAAATGCGCGACAGCTTAACTTAGAGAAGAGCGCTGAAGCGCAACTACATACCTAAATTCCCACCCCTATTTGTGGCAGTTGCTTTTAGTCATAATGGGGTAAGTATCGGGAGTTCTGAGTTCGACATTGCCATCAATTCCTAATGCTGAACTGGCGTCGATATCGGTAGTCTTGAGGGACTTCTTTGAAAGTTTTTTGGACTTTTTCTAAGTCTTTGACTGTCATCATATTGATTATTCCTTGGCAGAAAAGGAGTTGCCGCAGCTACAGCTTTGGGCGGCATTGGGATTGTGAAATCGGAAACCTCCGCCCATCAAGTCTTCTGAATAATCCAAGGTGAGCTCATTGAGATATTTTAAGTGCTGGGGGTCGATCGCAACTTCAATTCCCTCCGACTCGCATACAGCGTCTTCTGGGGCTGGCGCATCGTCAAATGCCATTGTATAAGACAAACCGGAGCAGCCACTCGATTCCACGCCCAGACGAAATAAAGCATTGGGGTTCGGATGCTTCGACTTGAGGCGCGTTACTTCGGTTGCTGCTGTTTTGCTCAGATGAATCATTATGAGTAATTGGTAATTTGTAATTTGTAATTTGGGAGTAGTGTTGAATTTTGAGAATTTAGAGTGCGCCTAGGCGTGCACTTTACCCGGAGAATGTAGGGTGCGCCGGGCCGCGCACCTTACCCCTATATTTTTAGCAACTTGAGTTACTTAGCCTTTTCATTACGAGCATAATCGTCTTGAAAGCGGATAATATCATCTTCTCCGAGATATTCGCCATTCTGCACCTCAATTAAAACCAGGGGGATAACTCCCGGATTTTCCAGGCGGTGAGAAGTGCACTGAGGAACGTAGGTAGACTGATTTGTAAACAGAACTTGTTCAGTTTCGCCACAAGTAACTTTTGCAGTACCAGAAACCACAATCCAGTGTTCGCTGCGGTGGTGGTGCATTTGCAGGCTGAGGCGGTGTCCCGACTTAACTTCGATCCGCTTAATTTTATATCCTGGGCCTTCTTCTAGAGTCGTAAAGGAGCCCCAAGGCCGCAATTCTGTAGCGGCTATTCCATTGGGTGCTGCAGGTGCGTGCAGGGTAGATACTTGAGAAATTTCTTGAATCTGAACCATGATTTTCACTCCTTGAGGATTGCTTGCTGAATCCTTTGGTAAACGACGTTGTTTTTTGAGATTAACTAATCTATAGTTAAAACCGAAGCCCACCTGCGGGGACTGGTTAGCCGACTGTAGAGTTTTGCAAGAGTTGTGCTCAGCCCGATCGACCTGCCTTAACAACCATAGCAAAACCAACATAGCTGTTGTCACCTGTTATTAGATCGATCGCCCCAATCTACATCAAATCTTCATAGAAAGGGCGCTGGTTCTGGAATATTGATTAAAGGTGAATCCTAATCCAGCTCTTGAGACTGCTGCTGCAAAACTTCTAGCATCTCTTGATAGAAAGGCAGCCCTTGACCCTGGCTATCGCTGGCGGTTGCGATCATTTGCAAGGTTTCGATCAGCGAGTATCGGGCCGCATCTACAATAAGATCCAGAAGCGGATGAATCCCAGAACCATGCTGCTGTGCTTCTGCGATCGCATCGATGTAGGCAGCACGCACCTGGTTAGAGATAATGACAATGGGATATCCAGCCCGCAACAGCAGGAGATTCATCAATAGCCGTCCCGTCCGTCCGTTACCATCCCGAAATGGATGAATCGAAACAAAGCGAAGATGTGCTTCGGCTGCATACTCTAACGGATGTAACGATTTGATTTTATCACTGTTGAGCCATTCGATAAATTCCGGCATCAAACCCGAAAGCAAATAATGAGGCGGATAGAGGTATTCGGTACCGGCGGCTTTGACATCTAACTGCCGATCGCGTCCAGATTCCTCCGGGGCGATCGCCCTTATAATTAAGTTGTGAATTTGTTTAATTTCCCATTCACCGATCTCCGTGTCCGATCGCGTTAGCATTTCAATGTAGTCGATCGCATCTCGATGTCCGATGACTTCTAGGTGTTCGCGCAAAGTTTTGCCACCGACAGTGATGCCGGTTTCTAGGACTAATGCGGTTTCGCGCTGCGTCAAGGTATTTTCCTCCAGCGCATTGGAGTGATAGGTGAACCGAACATCGTAGAGTTTTTTCAATTCTGCAACCAGCGTGGGAGAAAGCGGACGAAAGCTATCTAACCAGGCTTTGAGTCGATCGACTTGTTGCAATTTTTCAGAAAGATTCATCGCGGATGAGAAGGCAAAATGCTGGTGGAGAATGTCACCCACACGCTGAGGATACAGTCGCACTAACAACGCCATAAAGTTATTGTAGGGTTGATGGGCGATCGAGGATTGAGTGGTTGAGAAAAATTGCATAGAGCGTATTTCTTAAAGCTATGCACTGACAATCGTAACTTGTCCTCTAGTTGCCATAGCTAAAATAGCTAAAACTTTTGGAGCTAAAGGCTTCAAATCTGCCAAGCGATTAGATGGTGCTTGCAGAACAATTACCGCAATATCGAACTGAGGCAAATTCTGTTGAAACGACAAGTTGCGATCAACTGTGATGAAAACATCAAACTCTGCTTCTGCAAGGCCAAGAAGTTGACCATTTTTTACACCTGCCCATCCCATTTGTGGAACCGTTTTCATCTCATGGTCAACAAATTCTCTGGCAAATTTGCGATCGATACACTCATCCAAAAGAAGCTTCATGGGTTATGCAACCATGCCAACAAGCTGTTTTTCTGCCTCTTCCAGCAAGGCGATGACTTGCTCTTTAGTGACTGTTGGGAATCCATCTAAAAAATCATCAATAGATTCTCCTGCTTTCAGATAGTCCAGAAGTGTTTGTACCGGAACCCTAGTACAAGCAAAAACAGGGGTTCCGCCCATAATCTCAGGAGACGCGCTAATAATTGAAGAGTGTTTAAGCATAAATATTTAGACCTCCGGGTTTCCTAGTTAAGTTATCGGCTTTAACTATTATTTTACTCGGATATAAAAAGCTTGGATTTTTTGGTAACTCTACCTAATTGAGTAGATCCACATATAATACATGATACTAGAGCGATCGGCATCCCACCCTCTACTCTAGAGCGACATCTTTTCACCACTTTGAGAGACACATCAAAATGAACAGCAACGGACTGCCACAAAAACAAGGCTTGTACGATCCGCAGTTCGAGCACGACGCTTGCGGAGTCGGATTCATCGTACACATGAAGGGTAACAAATCCCACCAAATAGTCGAGCAGGCACTGACAATCCTGCTGAACCTCGACCACCGAGGCGCGTGCGGCTGCGAACCCAACACCGGAGACGGGGCGGGGATTTTGATGCAGGTGCCCCACAAGTTTCTCAAGAAAGTAACCGCGGCCCTAAACATCGAACTTCCCGAAGCAGGCGAGTACGGCGTTGGCGCGATTTACTCGTCGCCAAATCGAACTGAACGCGAAAACGGCAAACGCATTTTTGAGGAAATCGCCGCCGAAGAAGGCCAGGAAGTGCTCGGCTGGCGCGATGTTCCCACCGACAACTCGTCCCTCGGCGACACCGCCAAATCTAGCGAACCCTTCATGCAGCAAGTGTTCCTCCGGCGGGCCGCAGGTATCGATGAGGCGGCTTTCGAGCGGAAACTGTACGTCATCCGCAAACGGGCTCACAATGCCATCCGCAGGACTAACACAGACCCCTACTGGTACAATTCCACTCTCTCGTGCCGGACGATCGTCTACAAGGGTATGTTAATGCCGGTGCAAGTCGGCGATTACTATCCCGACTTGCACGACCCGGACATGGAAAGCGCTCTAGCCCTAGTTCACTCGCGCTTCAGCACGAATACTTTTCCGAGCTGGGAACGATCGCACCCTTACCGCTACATCGCCCACAACGGCGAAATTAACACGATGCGCGGCAACATTAACTGGATGCACGCGCGGCAATCGCTGTTCGAGTCGGAACTATTCGGCGATGACTTAAAGAAAATCCCCAATTTAATCAATATCGAAGGCAGCGACTCGACGATTTTTGACAATGCTTTGGAATTGCTGACTTTGGCTGGGCGTTCTTTGCCGCACGCTGTAATGATGATGATTCCCGAACCTTGGACAGCCCACGAGTCGATGAGTGACGAGAAAAAGGCTTTCTATGAATACCATTCTTGCTTGATGGAACCTTGGGACGGCCCAGCTTCGATCGCCTTTACCGATGGTACATCGATCGGGGCCGTGCTCGATCGCAACGGTTTGCGCCCTTCCCGCTACTGCGTTACCAAAGACGACTTGGTAATTATGGCATCGGAAGCGGGAGTTTTGCCGATCGCCCCAGAACGAATTGTATCAAAAGGTCGCTTGCAACCGGGGCGGATGTTCCTGGTAAATACCGAGGAAGGCCGCATCGTCTCTGACGAGGAAATTAAAACCAAAATCGCCACAGAACACCCGTACCGCCAGTGGATCGACCAGCACATGGTCGAAATCGCCAAACTTAAAGATGCGCCGGCATTACCAGAATCTCACCCCGAAACATTATTGCAGCGGCAAATGGCCTTTGGCTACACCTTTGAAGAACTGCGGTTACTGTTAGCGCCGATGGCGAAAGATGGCGTGGAAGCTGTCGGCGCGATGGGTGCGGATACGCCGCTGGCGGTGCTTTCCAATCGGCCAAAACTGCTTTATGAATACTTCCAGCAGTTGTTTGCTCAAGTTACCAATCCGCCGATCGATTCTATCCGCGAAGAAATTGTAACTTCTGCCGAAACTACGATCGGCGCTGAACGCAATTTGCTCAAACCAGAACCGGAAAGCTGTCATTTGATTGAACTGAAAACGCCGATTCTCAGCAATGAAGAATTAGCTAAGCTCAAACACGTAAATGAGGGCAATTTCCGGTCGATTACACTACCGATTTTGTTTGACCCCAAAAGCGGCGTAAAAGGTCTCGAACAAGCCTTAGAAGAGGTTTTTGCAGCAGCAGACAGCGCGATCGCCTCCGGGGTGAATATCATCATTTTGAGCGATCGGGGTGTCAATCCAGACAAAGCCCCAATTCCGGCGCTGCTGGCAGTTGCGGGCCTGCACCACCACTTGATCCGTAAAGGTACGCGCACGCGGGCGGGACTCGTGCTCGAATCCGGCGAACCGCGCGAAGTGCATCACTTTGCGACACTTATTGGATATGGTTGCGGCGCGATTAATCCGTATTTGGCTTTTGAGACGATCGCCGATTCGATCCGCGAAGGATTGCTGCTAAATGTCGAGTACAAAACAGCTTGCAAAAACTACGTCAAAGCGGCAACTAAAGGTGTGACGAAAGTTGCCTCGAAAATTGGGATTTCCACAATTCAAAGTTATCGCGGGGCGCAGATTTTTGAGGCGATCGGCTTAAACAAATCCGTAGTCGATAAATACTTTGCTTGGACGGCATCGCGGATTGAAGGGGTAGACCTCGAAGTCATCGCCCAAGAAGCAATTTTACGCCATACCCACGCATTCCCAGACCGCCCATCCAGCGGACATACTCTCGATGTCGGCGGCGAATATCAGTGGCGGAAAGAAGGCGAGGCGCATTTGTTTAGTCCGCAGACAATTCACGCGCTGCAAAAGTCGGTACGCGAGGGCAGTTATACGCTTTTCAAACAGTATTCTGGGCTGGTTAATGAACAAAACCAGCAGCATTTTACCTTGCGCGGTTTGTTGCAATTCAAACAGCGGGAATCGATACCCATTGAGGAAGTTGAGCCGATCGAATCTATTCTCAAACGCTTTAAAACTGGGGCGATGAGTTATGGTTCGATTTCTCAAGAAGCCCACGAATCGCTAGCAGTAGCGATGAACCGCATTGGTGGCAAATCGAATACCGGTGAAGGTGGCGAAGATCCCGATCGCTATACTTGGACGAACGATCGCGGCGACTCGAAAAACAGCGCGATCAAACAAGTTGCTTCCGGGCGTTTCGGCGTTACCAGCTTGTACCTTTCCCAAGCGCGGGAACTGCAAATCAAGATGGCGCAAGGCGCGAAACCCGGTGAAGGCGGACAGTTGCCCGGTAAAAAAGTATACCCGTGGATTGCCAAGGTGCGGAACTCGACTCCGGGTGTGGGTTTGATTTCGCCTCCTCCTCACCACGACATTTATTCGATCGAAGATTTGGCCGAATTGATTCACGACTTGAAAAATTCCAACCGGGAAGCGCGGATTAGCGTCAAACTCGTGTCGGAAGTGGGAGTCGGGACGATCGCGGCGGGTGTTGCGAAAGCCCACGCCGATGTCGTGTTGATTTCCGGCTACGACGGCGGTACCGGCGCGTCGCCGCAAACTTCGATCAAACACGCCGGTTTACCTTGGGAATTGGGACTGGCGGAAACTCACCAAACTTTGGTACTCAACAATCTCCGCAGCCGGATTGTGGTGGAAACTGACGGTCAAATGAAAACTGGCCGCGATGTAGTAATTGCTGCCTTGCTTGGCGCTGAGGAATTCGGTTTTGCGACCGCGCCGCTGGTGACATTGGGCTGCATTATGATGCGCGTTTGCCACCTGAACACTTGCCCGGTGGGCGTGGCGACGCAAGACCCGCTATTGCGGAAAAACTTTACCGGCGACCCCGAGCACACGGTAAACTTTATGACCTTCGTGGCGCAGGAAGTCCGGGAAATTATGGCGCAGTTGGGCTTCCGCACGCTGAATGAAATGGTTGGCCGCACTGATGTTTTAGAACCTCAGCAAGCGGTGGAACACTGGAAGGCTAAGGGTTTGGATTTCTCGAAAATCCTTTATCAGCCGGAAGTTGGGGCGGATGTCGGGCGCTATTGTCAGATGGCGCAGGATCACGGGTTGGAAAAGTCCCTGGACATGAGTGTGTTGTTGGATTTGTGCAAAGGTGCGATCGAAAACGGCGAAAAGGTACACGCCAAACTGCCGATTACCAACATCAACCGCGTTGTCGGCACAATTCTCGGCAACGAAATCACCAAACGCCACTGGGAAGGTTTGCCGGATGACACGGTGCACCTGCACTTTCAAGGCAGCGCTGGGCAAAGCTTTGGCGCATTCGTGCCCAAGGGAGTCACCCTGGAGCTCGAAGGCGAAGCTAACGACTATTTAGGCAAAGGGCTCAGCGGCGGCAAAATCATCTTGTATCCGTCGCAGGCTTCCACCTTTGTCGCGGAGGAAAACGTGATTGTCGGTAACGTAGTGCTTTACGGCGCGACAGCCGGCGAGGTTTTCATCCGAGGGATGGCGGGCGAACGTTTTGGGGTGCGTAACTCCGGCGTGAATACAGTAGTTGAGGGTGTGGGCGATCACGGTTGCGAGTACATGACTGGCGGCAAAGTTGTAGTTTTGGGCGAAACCGGGCGCAATTTTGCAGCGGGTATGAGTGGCGGTGTTGCTTACATTTTGGATGAGGCGGGGGATTTTGCTACTCGCTGCAATATGTCGATGGTGGATTTGGAAAAACTGGAGGATGTTGAGGAAATTAGCGATTTGCGGCAGTTAATTCAGACTCACGTTGATTTGACTGGAAGTGCGAAAGCATCGAAGGTTTTGGCAAATTGGGACTCGATGGTGCCGGTGTTTGTGAAGGTGATGCCGAGGGATTATAAGCGGGTGTTGCAGGCTATTGAAAGGGCGATCGCATCGGGTTTAAGCGGTGATGATGCGCTGACGGCTGCATTTGAAGAAAATGCTCGCGATGTGGCCCGGATTGGCGGCAGCTAGTATTAGTATGGGTGCGTTACGGCTACGGCCTAACGCACCCTACAAAACTATAATTAACTCAAGCATGGGTTTCTCGAAGCGGGCGCGAAGCAAATTCATACGGCTCAAGTCAAATAATCTCATATTCAAAATATCTTAGGCGCTGACCATGAGTGATTTTCAATCTTTAAATTATGACAACCAATTTCTTAATCTAGCTTCAGAAAGCGGAGCTGATTACACTCAATTACGCAATTTTTTAGCAGAGGGCAAGTTTAAAGAAGCTGATTGCGAAACTAAACAAATTATACTTTGGGTAGCGTGCTGTGAAAAATTAGGCTATTTAGGGCATTCAGATTGGGTAAACTTTCCTTGTACAGACCTCCAAACAATTAACCAACTTTGGGTAAAATACTCAAATGAGCGTTTCGGATTTTCAGTACAAAGGTCTATTTGGCAAGAAGCGGGCAAAGATTATGACAAATTCTGCGAATACGTTAAATGGGATTCATTTAATAGTAGAATGACCTATGAACTCCGCGCTCCCCTTGGTCATCTTCCCCATACTTTTGTATATTGGTTAGGACATAGAAGAGTCATCGTCCCTGGTGGAAATAGCTGGGGATTGGGATTGCATTGGTTAGATTCCAAACTATCTGCTTGTCATCTATAAAATAATTATCGTAAATACAGAAGTAGAGAAAATTGTGCAATGGATCAACTAATCGAATATCCCAAACTAATCAAGCGTATTTTGACCGAGTATCTAGAATTGTGCAATAATCGCCCTTCTCAACAAGACATCGAGACATTCTTGATTGCAGACGAGCAAAACGGTCATTACATCTGGATGAATCTGGGCTGGCCTAATGGCGATCGCATTACCAGTATCACTGTTTCCGTTCGGATTCGCGATGGTAAATTCTGGATCGAGGAAGACTGGACAGAGGATGGGATTGCAACGGATTTGGTGCGTGCAGGGGTTCCCAAGGAAGATATTGTGTTGGCATTTCACGAGCCTGGGATGCCGCAGTACACAGATTTTGCAGTAGTTTCTTAGCACTTAATCGATATGACTACAGCAGCTCTAACAACAAAACAGTACATTGAAGAACAGGAAAGTTGCTACCGAATTGTCGGGAAGCCAGTTTCTCTAAATTCAATTACTTATGCTTTCCTTAAGCAAGGGAAAGTAACTCATCTCTTTGCTGAGCTAAATTACTTTGAATTCACTCCAAAGTTTGCAAGGCTTCCAAAATAGACAGTTTTCAGATATATATCCACACTTCTCATAGAAACCCATTGCGGTTTCATGTGCGACTGTAACGACCGTAATATCATCTTCCCCACCAACCATCTCTCGGATGCGAACCAATAATTCACTTCCTATTCCTTGTTTTGCATAAGACCTGTCCACACCCAGGTCTGTGACAAAAAGGAAATAAACAAAATCCGTAATACCAAAGGCTACCCCGATTAGCTTCCCTTCATCATTCCTAGCGGTAACAGCGACTGAGCGAGTAGTCAAAAGCTTCCTTACCCTTTCTTCAAAACGCTCTTTGGGGTACTGACTACCAAGATCGCTCCTTTTTAAGAAGTCGTAATATTCCTCAAAAGACAAGTTTTCATTATCTCGGTAGTCAATCATCTTACTTACTCAAATTTTTTCTTAAATTACTGCATATTTTATTTGCTGTCAACACAAAGTCAAAAGATTCTGAGGATTTTCCTGTATCTACCACGCTACCTGGAAGTTATTTGCGATCGCCAACCCGTGCAGACAGACCTACAGTGAGCCTTGTTAACTGATATCATGTATAGAATTAGGGAAATCAACAAGCAAAATGATTCAATCCATACCGAAAATATCCATCAAACCTGGATACCGTCCCCAGTCGGATGATAAAACTCCTGAAGCTGATGCAATTGATTTTTACCTACTGCGGCAACTCACCAATTCCCAACGGTGGCAAATGGGGGCAAAATTAAATCGTTGGGCAAAAACTGTTAGCTTGCGCGGGATGAAAAAAGCTTGTCCCTCAACCTACAAAGAGCGATTTGCTCGATCGATATTAGGTAGCAAGTGGTTGCCAATTTTAACCCCCACCAGTGAGCCATCTATGTGGACGCAAGACCCCAGCGAAATTGCTAGACTGTTGCACCCAATTTTTGAAACATTAGGTGTCTCTTATTATATTACAGGAGGCGTTGCCGCTTCTGTCTATGGCGACCCGAGAACAACACGCGATTTAGATTTAGTAATTGAATTGCTGCGGGACAATATTTTTCCATTAGTTGAAGCACTAGAAACGGCTGGTTTTTACTGCCCTCCGGGTTCGGTACAAGATATTCAAGAGGGTAGAGGGATGGTGTTGAGCGTCACTCACATGACTTCTGTATTGAACGCTGATATTGTGCTGAATTCTAATACTGAATTCGATCGTTCAAAAATGGCAAGACGACGATTAGAAGCGCTTGACGAAGCTGGTGTAGAACAATTTTGGGTTGCTTCTCCTGAAGATATTGTGTTGGCAAAACTGCTCTGGCGGCAACAGTCTCAGTCTCAAAAACAATGGAATGATATTTTGGGAATTCTGAAAGTCCAATCTGAGAATTTGGATCGGCGTTACTTAACAGAGTGGGCCCAACAATTGGAATTGATTGATGATTTGAACCTAGCTTTTACTGAATCAGGTATTTGATGCGATCGCAATTCGCGCAGTGCGATGGGAAAAAAGGTCGATCGATAGTAGAGAAAATAGTCCAATGGATAAACTAATCGAGTATCTCCAATTAATCAAACGTATTTTGACCGAGTATGTAGAATTGTGCCGCCATCCTCAACCAGACATCGAGACATTCTTGATTACCGACGAACAAAACGGTCATTACATCTGGATGAATCTTGGCTGGCAAAAGGGCGATCGCATTACCGATATCACTGTTTACGTTCGGATTCGCGATCGCAAATTCTGGATCGAGGAAGACTGGACAGAAGATGGGATTGCAACGGATTTGGTGCGTGCAGGGGTTCCCAAGGAAGATATTGTATTGGCATTTCACGAGCCTGGAATGCGACAGTACACAGATTTTGCAGTAGTTTCCTAGTAATTTATCAAACTTTGAATTGCTGTTGACCCACCCGTTTGATATAATGTTGTTACTAGATTGTAAAATAGCAATCAAAAAAAAGTGATAATTATGACCGTCGAACAAGCCATTTTGGAAAATGTGAAGGTCTTATCGCCAGACCAACAACAAGAAGTCTTAGCTTTCATCAAATTCTTGCAGTCCGATAAATGGGAAGATATCTATAAAGGACGCTTCAAAGAACTGCAACAAAAAATTCATCAAAACACTGATATCGATCCCGATGATGACCCCACTGAAACTGTCATCGAAGGGATTCAGCAAGGCTTCCATGAGGCAATTACCGGACAAACTCTCCCCTTGTCTCAACTGTGGGATGGAATTGATGACAATTGATCTGCAACCGATCCAAATTGAACTTACCCCTCGATTTCAACGGGATTTGCGAACTTTAGCCAAACGCTATCGCAACATTCGCCAAGACATTGAACCTCTAATCGCCCAACTTCGATCGGGGGAACTTCCGGGTTCGCGCATTCCGGGAATGGAGTACGAAATTTTTAAAGTCCGAATTAAAAACAGCGACATTCAAAAAGGCAAAAGCGTTGGCTACCGTGCTATTTATTACCTCAAAACTAGCGATTCGATCGTTTTGGTGACTATCTATTCTAAATCAGACCTATCAGACATCGCCGCCGAAACAGTTCGAGAAATTCTAGCCCAATACGAGCAACAATTTCCCGAATCAGAAGAATTATGAACTATCAACTTTATTCTGATGTTATTTTACTGTGCAACCTTCCAGAAGAAGGACTTGATGCTGGCGATATCGGTACGGTTGTAGAACAGCATCACGTTGAGGGACTAGAAACAGGTTATAGCGTTGAGTTTTTCGATCTGTTGGCAAACACTGTAGCAGTTGCGACACTACCTGGAAGTTATTTGCGATCGCCCACAAGTGCAGACATACCTACAGTCATGATATTGTCCGAAGGCGATCGCCCCTAAAATATTTACAAAACTAAATGTGGTATGCGATCTATATCTAGCTGTTAGAATAGATAAACCTGAGCGTTAAAATCGCAAATGTATGACAGCGTTCCTACAAACTATGCAAGGGAGCATCCCGCTTTTTAACTAAGCATACCTACCCATTTTAATCTCATTATTTAAATATGCACATCTGAGTCTTAA